>JBNJDH010000006.1:0-24071 GCA_051744695.1 Bacteroidota bacterium
CTCTGCTACGGCAGGAACCACATCCGGACTGGTAAAGTCCTTGTTCAACTTATCAAAAGTAAACATTGCTCCCCCGAGCACCATTTGGGGGATCATCAATAACGGGATCAGAATGTATATGGTGATAATTGAGTTGAATGAGGCGGAAATGATAAGACCTAAAATATTGGCAAAAGCAGATATGGTAAACAGCGCTACCCAGAATTCAAGATACATGTCTTTTATTCCCAAAACAGCATTGGCCACAACCACGAAAAGCACCATCTGAATAGCCGAAATGGTGAAGAGGATCAATATTTTGGAGAGGAGATACCCCGAACGACTTAAATTGAGGAAGGCCTCCCGTTTCAATATCTTGGCATCCTTAAATATTTCTTCAGCGCTGATGATCAGTCCAAAAAACAAAGCCACAACAATGCCCATGAAAATATAAGGGGGGATATTCTCATTTTCTCTGAAGATGTAAACATCGGAGGTGGGATCGGCAATGTACCGAACCAGGTAGGCGAGAATAAAACCCAGAAGCGGGGCTTCCAAAAGATTCAGCAATATATATTGCTTGTTGCTGATTTTGGAAAAGAAATCCCGTAATGTATAAATCTTGAACTGGGTGAACCACGACGGGATATTCAGACTCCGGGGCGGTTTTTCTTTAACAGGCTGAACTTCGGGAAGGGCTATCCTTTCACGGTAATGTTGATGCCATTCTTCAGGAGACTTCTTACGTTTATCAGTATAATTCCCGTATTCATCAATCACCTTGGAATCAATAATGTTGAAGATGAGCTCGGGATTCAGGTTCCCGCAGGTGGGACACTCACCGACTTCGCTGTTGATCTGGGCATCAAGCCGCTTAAAATATATCAGGGACTCACTGGGATTGCCATAATAAACGGGATATCCACCAGTATCAAGGATAAACATCTTGTCGAACATTTTGTAAATGTCCGAGGAGGGTTGGTGAATCACCACAAAAATAAGTTTCCCTTTGAGGGTGAGCTCCCGCAACAGGTTCATTACATTCTCGGAATCGCGAGAAGAAAGCCCCGAGGTAGGCTCATCCACGAACAAAACACCCGGCTCCCGGATCAGCTCAAGAGCAATGTTCAGTCGTTTGCGCTGTCCCCCACTGATTTTCTTATTCAGGGGAGACCCCACTTTCAAATGGCGGCGGTCATAAAGCCCCAGACTTTTTAACGTTTCATCCACCAGATTTCCAATCTCTTCATCAGTTTTATCCCTGAAACAAAGTTTGGCATTGTAATAAAGATTCTCAAAGACGGTAAGTTCTTCGATCAGCAAATCATCCTGAGGTATCACGCCGATGACACCTTCCAGTTCTTCAGTATCCTGATGCAGATCATAACCATTGATCAGAACCTGGCCGGTGGTGGGTTTTTCAATTCCGGACAACACGTTGAGCAAAGTGGTTTTACCAGCACCACTTGCCCCCATTATTCCGATCAATTTCCCCTGTTCTTCGGCCAGGTCAATATTGCGGACTCCAATATCCCCGCTCTGGAATTGATAGGCAACATTCCTGACTTCATACGTAATTCGGGGGACATCGGTGCCGGCCATGAAATGGCTGACAACATCGGTGAAATAAATGGGCTTACCCTTGGGTACTTTAATAAAACTTCCTTTTGGGAAGAGATAGATGCGCCGGGTATTGATCAGGAGCCCGTTGAGATAGATCTCATGGTCGCCGTTATAGCGCATAAAATAGAGATCGGCACTCTTTACGCGTAAAATAATAACCTGCCCGTCCAACCCGGGAGCCTGTATAAATCTTGCATTTTCAAGACCGGGATCCTGATCGCGAGCCAGAAGGACATCACTCAGATCAAGTTTTGCCGGATCATTTTGAATGACAAAATGCTCAATGCTTGTGATCTCTTCACGCGGAAGTTTAAAAACATCGGCCACCGTATTGATGATGGCCATTCTTTGTTCGGTAAATTTATGGTCGGCATTAACCAGCTCATAAAGACGAACCAAAACCACAACCTTCTGCTCCCGGTTCAGCTGCTTGTTGATCTTTTTGCAGATGCTGAGGATCCGGACCGAATCTTTCATCGAAGTCAGGCGTACCTTACCCTCTTCTTCGTCTTTACCATTTTTCTGATCGGAAGAATGCTTAAGAAATAACTTGTAATACTCTTCAACAGCTTCAGAGTTGAGCTGCTGTTCGAGGAACGTGCGCACATACTCTGTTTCATTGGACTCAACGCCCCCATCTTGCTTGGCAATTAGGCCAAACAATTGCATCAGCGCTTTTAGGATCTCTTCACTCATCGATCAGAAAAAGGTGTTAGGTTAATGATCAACCGGATATGCCGGTTCCTCTTATTCGTTCTGGTTAAATTCAATCGACTAAAACCATTTATATAACCGTCGTTAATCGGTATACAGCACATAGTCAAAGGGTACCTCCACGATATCTGCATATTCTTCTCCGGCCTCCAGCATATCTTCCTCATCTTCGTGGTAATGCCATTTAATCACCACATCTTTACCACTTTCTGCTATTTCTTCAAATTTGAGCAGGATATCCAGAATAACCTTGGATGATGCTGTATTAAAATACTCGAGTTTAAAATTAAACTCGGTCCGGTCGTTAGGATCTTCAGCATATTTCTCGATCCATTCCAGGATGGGTTCGTAAAACATGTTTACGTCTTCAGGCAATGAACGTCCTGAAATTTCAAAATGCCCTTTGTCTTTATCAAGAACAACACTGGGGGTATCGTCAGTTCCCTGAATGTTTATTACGTCCATATATATTAAAGTTTTCAGTTTCGCTTAACAGTAGAAGTAAGAATAAAAAAGGAGACCTCATCATTGAGTTGTTTGAATTGATAAGACAGTTTACTGCCGGTTTTCTTGGCAATATCTATCAAGCCCAGACCGGCACCTCCTTTTTCCGAAAGTTTGGTATCCCGGATTTGCTGCTTATAAAGGGTTGACAGGCCCGCTTTGTCGAGGCTATTAATATGCTCAAGGCTTTCTTTCAACTCGGGGACCCTGGAATTTCTAATTACATTTCCGGTAATAATTTTGTAACTTTCATCCCCTTTGCTGACCATGACGATTCCGCGTCGCTCTTCATTCTCTTCAGATAACGTGTCTCCATGTTTGCTAATGTTCTGCAAACACTCAACCATTACGTTGAACACTTTTCTCTGGACCTGATTCGATTCCTCCGTCTTGACCATATTTTTCTCGGTCAAAGAGGTAAAGGTTTTGGTGATCTCCTGGGTCACTTCACCTTCGTAAACCAGGTTGATCTCATTGGTTTTCATCGTCTTGTAGAGCTGATAAGCAAAATCAAGAAAACGATGACTTTCTAATTCCTTGTTCATAGTGTATGAAGTCTTTAAAAGTGTAAATATAATTACAATTCAATTCCTATCAATAAAACATCATCAACTTGTTTTTCATTGCCCATCCATTCGTAAAAGGCCCTTGGGAAATATCTGGCAAAATGAGCCATGGTATAATTGGGGTCTTGCGTGAGGGCTTCACGAACGCGCTTCGGCTGGAATTTTTTCCGGTCCGGTCCGCCAAGCTGGTCGGGCAATCCGTCTGAAAAGATAAATATTTTATCGCCTTTCTGGTATTCAATGGTATTGTTCTCAAATGCTTTTTCTTTTCTCCTTGGAAGAGGAGCGCCACCAATTCCTTTACGGGATCCCTGGTACTCCAGCAATTCTCCTTCCCTGACAAGGAAGAGGGGACGATGGGCGCCACAAAATTCAAGAACCTGTTTTTCGGGTTCTATTTTGCAAAAGGCGACATCCATCCCATCGCGGCCCTTGGAACCTTCCTGGTCCTGCTTCAGGGTTTTCCGCACTTCCTGGTGAAGTTGTTCGGTAATCTCGGCTGCAGAAAGATCAGGATCAGCGCTCACGATGTTGTTGAGCAGGAAGTACCCGATGAATGACAACAAAGCCCCGGGAACCCCATGCCCTGTGCAGTCGACGGCGGCCACGTAGATGTTGTCTCCTTTTTGCAGGAACCACGGGAAGTCGCCACTAACCACATCTTTGGGCCGATAGAAAATAAACGACCGCGGGAAGAAGTTTTGAATGTAACCGGTGTCGGGCAACAATGAGCTTTGTATTCGCTGAGCGTAATTGATGCTGTCGGATATCTTCTTATTCTTGTCTTTGATGTCGGCCTCAATCTTTTTGAACTCCGTCATATCGTGCGACACGAAAAGGACAGATTCCAGGTCATCATCATCATTCATCTCAGGAATACCCTTGATTTCCATGATGCGTTCACCGGCATGCGACGACACTTTCACTTCAGAAATTATGGTTTCCTGCTGATCTTTGATCTTTGTCAGGGTTTCTTCCACGTAATCCACAAAGCGCTGATCGATATCCAGGTCGGCCACGCGCTTTTTAATAATTTTCTGGGTGGAGACTCCGACAAATTCGGCCACTTTGGGATTGACATACACGAGTTTCCCCATCATATTCACCCTCATGATCATATCGGGGCTGTTCTCCGAAAGGCTTTGCATGCGGCTTTTCATTTGCTCTTCCTTCTCCGCACGCTTCCTTTCGGTAATGTCCTGGGTATTGAAGATGATTCCCTTTATAGCAGGGTCGTGGAGCAAATTTTTCCCTTTGGTTTCGAGATATAATTTCTCCCCGTTTTTCCGCAAATAGGTATATTGAGCTGTCTGTTCCCCCCCAGGTGTTTCGAGCAGGTATTGGAAAAGATTGTTGATGGTCCGGTAACCGCGGGGCGTTAACAGGTTGGGATCCATGCCGGTAATTTCGTCATCATCATCATATCCCAGGATGCGTTTAACGGAAGGACTTTCAAACACGAGTTCCTGGTTCTCGTTGTAGATAGAAATAAACTCAGAAGCGTTGGTCAAAAGCGCTTCCAGGCGTTTTTGGGCATGTGCCACCTCCTGAACCTGCGCTTCCAGTTTTTGATTTGACTTCTCGAGCTCTTCCTGGGTTTCCATCATCTCCCGGGCATTCTGCCTGAGCTGTTCTTCGTTTTCCTGAAGATTTTTCGTCAGTTCCTGCGATTCCTTCAGCAATTGTTCGGTCCGGGCATTGATTTTGAGATTGTAGATGGTCTGACCAATGGTATTCGCAACTTCTTCGGCATAAGCCAGATGCTTACTACCAAGACGTTCTTTCAGGAAAGCCACTTCGATAATGCCCTGAAGTTCTTCTTCCTGTAAAAGAGGAATAATCAGCAAGGACCGGGGTTTGCGATCTCCCAATATACCGGAAGTAATCGACCAGTAATCCTCAGGAATTTCCGTACGGTAGATCAGTTGTTTTTCATAAGCAGCAGCACCCACAAGTCCTTTTCCTATACGAAACTCATCATATTCAAAGCGGTAACGGTTAAAGGCGTACATGCTACTGCGCTTGAGCACATCATCCTCAAGCAGGTAAAAAGCCCCCTGCACACCTCCGAGATAATCTATCAAAAGTTTAAGCACATCGGGAGTAAGCTCAGAAAGATTTTGATGTGTCCGCAGAAGATCAGAAAGCTGCTCCTTTCCCCGGGAAATGTAGTTTTCTTCATCTTCACGTTTGCGAGCTTCCCTGATGTTTCTGCCCAATTCAAGTAAAACCTCACCAAGCCGGTCATTCCGATCATCAAGGGTAAAATCTTCCCGGCTTTCTTTAAGCTGGTTGGCCAGGTCGATGCTTTGTTCAACCTGTTTATTTAATTCTTGAATCCGATTCCGGTATGAATCGGTTTTCAGGTTGATGTAATTGCGAACAAAAATCACAACAAAGGGGACTGCAATAATAAAGAGATCGACCAGCCAGACGAGCCACCAGGTATGCAGCAACAAAATATTGATCAGACTAAACGGCTCTCCCTGAATGGACAAAAATCCACCCCAAACCAGCAGAAGGAACAAAAAGATAAAAAGAAGCAGGTACAACCGTTCTTTTACGGACAAAACCCCCGTAAAGAACCAACGCCTGATCTTTTTCCATATCTGCCTGAAATTTTCCATATCTACAAAATCTCTTTTTCAACCAGCTTATTCATGACTTCAGGCCAGATTCGCTCAACATCCGACTCCCTGAAAGTCACCAATTCTATCATCCCGGTACAAACATTGTTTTGAACAATGGGAAGCATATAGAGGTAATAACTCCGGCTCCTGCCTAAAGCAGTTCCTACTTCCACATAATCTTCCGGAACATCTTCAATCAATTCAGGTTTCCGGTCATTGACAACCTGACCGTGAATTCCTTCACCTTCCCGGAAGGGTTGAGGTTCAAATTCATCTTCAAGGCCGTAAGTTGCTTCTACGACAAACTGGTTGGAGGGTTCGTCTTTTTTATACAGAATAACCGCCATTCCGTGAAAAATTTCCGCCAACAGATACAAGAGGTGAAATTTATCATGATAGACTTTCTTATCCGAAGTAAGCTTCCCAATCACTTTATCCTGATAAGAAGCGATTCTGGCGGCTTCATTTTCCCGTTCCTCGTACCGGGCAATGGTGTCTTGTAACTCTTTTACCTGGTTTTCATGATCTGCACGTTCCTGGTCCAACCGTTGCTGCATTTCTGAAATTCTTTTTCTCAAGAGACTGTGTGTCTTATCACTAAAGAAAATGGCAGCCAGAAAAAATAAAAACGCGAGAAATTCCACCACATAATAAACAGCCCCGGGATGTTGTCCCAGAAAGGTGTTTTTGAGCAAAGACAAAACAAACGCCACCCCTCCCAGGAGGAACAACCATTTTTGAAAATTATTTTCAGAAAATATCTTCATGCGCTTTGTGTTTCTCGGTTTTCAGGGTTTACTATTTAACCAGTTCGTTAAGCAGTTCAATAATTTTTGACGGCCCGATAACCTGATCGGGTTGAAAAAGTTGCAGTGCTGCCTCCGGCATGGTAGCCACATCACTAGTGGCCGGATCCTGAACAATGGTATAGCCCTTTTTATCGGCAATGCTTTTCATCCCAGCAGCCCCATCTTTATTGGCTCCTGTCAGGATGATGCCCAATGTTTTTTCGCGAAACGAAAAAGCAGCAGATGAAAAAGCATAATCGATCGAGGGCCTGCTGTGATTGTTCACTTCCTCGGTAGACAGGGAAATGGTGCTGTCAAATTCCACAAAAAGGTGATAATTGGATGGTGCCAGCATAGCAACCCCCGGTTTCAGCTTATCTTTATCAAATGGCTCGACAACCGGCAGTTTGCTCTTCATATTCAACCCTTCCACCAGTCCGGATCGTACATGTTTCAGCCGGTGCAGGCATAAAACCAAAGGGTAAGGGAAGGCGGGGTCGAGCCGGGACAATATTCTTGAAACAACAGAAAAACTGCCTGCTGAGCCACCAATGACCACCACTTTGAATTTTTTATCGGGTATTTCCATACAATCAGCTGTTTTGGGACTCAGGTAATCTGTATATACTCTCCTTTTCATCAACCGGGATCAAAACACCTCTGAGCGCAGCAGGCAGTGGCTCTTTTACCCCGATTGCCAAAAACCCGCCGGGCAAAAGATGTTCTACAACCTTTTGCAATATCTCATCTCTCCTCTGAACAGTGAAATTGATGGCTGAATTCCGGAATACGATTAAATCAAATTTTTCATCCTGATCAAAATCGGTGAACCAGCCGGGGTAAAACCGGGTCCCTTGCAAAAGGTCATCCCGAAACTTCACCTGACTGTTGGTTCGAATGAAATAATCTTCAAACCTGTCATTTTCTTCCAGCCTCCGGTAATTGCTCAGGTTGGTCTCATCGTTTTTCGGATCAAAAACACCTTCGGAAATTTCCTGGCATCTTTGTGAAGAGGGATGATGACATACAATCTCTGCCTTTTCAATAAGCCCATCTTCCTTCAAAACAATGACCAGGGAAAAAACCTCCTCACCCGAGGCGGCATCAGGAAACCAAACACGCCAGCCCCGGTTTCGGAACCGCGGCAACACATTGGTCCGCAAAGATCTCCAAAAACCGGGATCACGAAACATCTCAGTCACATTCACCGCCATGTAATAGCGAACGAGTTCACGGAACGATTCATCCGAAAGACGGTCAACAAACTGAGGCAAACGCCTGACTTTCAATTCGGCAAACACATGGCCAAGCCTCCGTTTAAGAAAGGAAAAATTATAACCGGTATAGTCCATACCGTCATATCTGGCCATTTCACTGGTTATATTCTTTATATCGTTTATACTTAATGAGACTCCCATTTTCAGATGTGTATAAAACTCAATATTTGAAATGAAACACGTTGCTTTTTGTATAGACAGGCCCGCTGCGTGTAAACTTGGTCTTAAAAAACCCGTTTAGTCCTTCATGTGCACCAAGCACAAGAGAACCATGAGGGTACAAATTGTCAAAAAACCTTTGCAATATCTTGTTTTGAAGCTGAACGTTGAAATATATCAGCACATTACGGCAAAAAATAATGTCCAGTTTTTTGTAAAATGGCATTTTACTTTTTACCAGGTCATGCTTCATAAATTTGACATTCTCTTTCAAGAAAGGCCGGACAGTCACGATGTCGTTCGTCTCGTCCACTTCAAAGTATTTGGAAAATTCAATCTTCCAATCTGTTTGATTCCGGAAGACCTGCTCAAAATTATCACGACACCCGCGATCCAACTGACTTTTATATACTCCTTTTTTGGCTACATCAATGGCCTGCTGACTGATGTCTGTGGCAAAAACCTGGCTTCGGTCAAGAAGACCAAGTTCATTGAGCAATATCATCAAAGAAAACACCTCCTGCCCCGTAGAACAGCCTGCTAGCCAAATGTTTACAAAATTGTTCTGTTTGTAATAGGGCAGAAACTTTTCATACAAGTACCTCCATACAGGCGGATCACGAAACAATTCAGTGGTATTGACAGTGATGGCTTCAACCACCTGTTCTACAAAAAGAGAATCGTTACGGGTACGCTCCCCGAGTTCGTCCATAGTCAGGTGGTGATCGCGCATCACCTTCTGAATCCTCCGGTAAATAGAGTTATCGGAGTACTCGGAAAAATCGTAGGGAGAGTGATCCTTAAGTACTTGTAAATATTCTTTATACGTCATTTTTACTCCGCAACTCTAATTTTTTCTACGCTACGACCCAACACAACACATCAAAACAGCTCAACTTCCACATTCTGAATAAACGCTGTATAAGAATGATCATCACCGACCTGAGCTTCTGAAAGCAAGAACAGGACAGGGATTTCTTCTCCATATTTGTTCAGAATGGAAACTTCTTTTCGTTCACCTACAACTTTGCTTCCGTTTGAATTGACAAAGGCCTGCACAAACGGGTCGTTCTTAGCGGTTTCTTTTGAAAACAGCTTAGAGACATGATCGCCAAGCACATCTTCACGACTGTATCCCCAAAGTTTTTCGGCAGCGGCATTGAAAAATTCAAGGATACCGTCCTTATTGGTGGTAATGATAGCGTCCAGGGCTCCTTCCAGGGTTTTTTCATTCCTGATCTTAACGGCTTCAACTTCTTTAAAATGCTCTTTGACCTCATTACGGGCTTCTTCGAGCATAACGCCCAATTCCTCTTTGGACCGTTTAAGGGCTTCTTCCATCTGAACCTGTTCAGTGACGTCATTTTCCAGGCTGATGATCTTCATGATCTCCCCTTCATTGTCCATAACGGGGGAATAAGTGGTCAGCAAATAAATTTCTTCACCAGGTTTGGTTCGTCGCCTTACGCGCCCCCTGAAGTTTTGCCCTTCCTGAAGCTGCGCCAGGATCTTGTCAAGTTCAGCGGCATCCTCCTTAAAGAAAAATATCTTCAGGTTCTGATCTTCAACCTCTTCGGGTCGATATTTAAAAGTGTTCAGGAAATTATGGTTGACCGAGATCAAAGTACCGTCGGTTTCAAACTCACAGCGAATGGCCGCATGATCAATCGCATCTAGAATACCCTGCATTTCAAGTTCCCGTCTCTCGCTTTCTTCCTGCGTAGCCTTCATCTCCTCCAGGTTCTGACGAAGCTCCTCTTCCTGCTGAGACATCTTTTCTGCCTGAATTTGGGTTTCTTTCAGCAGTTTGGATGTTTGTATATTGGTTTTAACCGTCGATATGGTCAAGGCAATGCTTTCGCCCAAACGCTCAACAAATTCGATTTCGTATTGCTGGAAAGGATGGAAAGAAGCCAGTTCAATAACGCCATAAATCTCTTCATTGGCTTTAAGCGGCACAATAAGGATGGCCCGGGGAGTGGCTTCTCCAAGTCCTGAAGTGATATTGACATAATCTTCAGGAACCTCTGTCATATAGATGGTCTCCTTCTCAATAGCGCATCTTCCGACCAATCCTTCACCCCATTGAATGGTTTTGTCGGCATACTTTTGTCTGCCGTAAGCCACACAGGCTTTCATCTCAAAGTATGAATTCTCCTCATTGTCCTGATCTACAAGAAAAACACCACCCTGATTGATTTTCATATAATTGACAAGGTAATGAATGATGTTGTAGGAGAGCTCTTCAAGATTATCATTGTTTTTCCTTAACAATTCGGCAAATTGGGCAAGCCCCTGGGTAACCCAGTTCCGTTGCTCTTCCTCAATGCGGCGTTGCTCCTGGTCCTTCTTACTCTGGACCATATACTCCCTCAACTTTAGCAGGGCATTGGTAAGGGCATCTTTTTTCTGTTCTGCCGGAAGGGCTTCATCCAATTTTCCCTGGCGGAGGTTATCAATAAAATCGAGCACCATTTTTGTTTTGCCGGCCTCTTCTTGAATCCGCCTGTTTTGTTTGCGGATGGCATCAACAAAAATTTTGGAAAGAAAATGTGTGGCAATAGCGAAAATAAAAGGAAGCAAAACGACAATCCACATGCCAGGCACCAGGTACAACAAACGCCCGAGGCCGCCACCAGTTTGCTGCAAGGATACGGCATCCATGCTCAACAAAATGATGATCAGCGCTACCACCAAACCGAAGGCAAATCCCCGGAGTGTGTATTTTGATAATATGTTTTTATAATCGGTCCTTTTCATACTTTTAAGGTTTTTTCGGCAAACAGAAAATCCTATTTCAATTTACAGTCGGGAGACAACCAGAGAACATGCAAAAAATATATACGTAAATACCGCCAGGCAGTTTTCAAATTCCAGTCTCTTCATCAAACAAAATGCTCAAGCAAATAAGGAGCCATCTGATCGACAGCAAGCACATCACGGGCAGCCCCGATCCTGACAGCTTCCCGGGGCATTCCGTAAACAATGGAAGAGGCCTCGTCCTGGGCAATGGTGCCCCCACCAGCTTCCTTCATTTCCAGGAGGCCTTTAGCTCCGTCGCTTCCCATGCCTGTCATAAGAATTCCCATGGCATTCTGACCCGCATACCTGGCGGCGGACCGGAACAAAACGTCAACGGAGGGGCGATGCCGGTTGACCAGGGGCCCCTCACGAACTTCAACGGTATATTCTTTCCCGCTCCTCTTCAGCAACATATGATAATTTCCGGGGGCTACCAGGACCCGCCCCTGATAAAGCTTATCGCCGTTAACAGCTTCTTTCACCTCCAATTTACAAATTGCATTCAAACTTTTGGCAAACGAGCTTGTAAATCCTTCGGGCATATGTTGAACAATGGCGATGCCCGGCATCTTTGCGGGCAAATCTTTCAAAAATTTCCTGATGGCTTCTGTTCCCCCGGTAGAAGCTCCAAGCGCAATGATCTTTTCGGTATTGACGATCTTCTTATACGATGTGGTTTTCTGCAATATGACGTCTGCCGAAAATCTTGGAGCTACCCAATCTTCCTGGGGAGCCTCACTAATTTTAAGCCGGGTAAGTTTGGCATGCGAGGCCGCTTTAACAGCATCACACAAAAGAATTTGGGATTCGTTGATAAATCGGGCTGCATTCATGGAGGGTTTTCCGATCACTTCAGTGGCGCCGTATTCTAGCGCTTTCATGGCGGTATCGGTCCCCTCATTGGTAAGAGATGAAATCACAACCACCGGGATCGGATGTTGCGACATGATCTTCCTCAGAAAGGTCAGTCCATCCATCCGGGGCATCTCAATATCCAAAGTGATAACATCAGGGACTTCCTTCATAATTTTTCGAACTGCAATCAACGGATCAGCAGCTGTCCCCATCACCTCTATTTCCGGGTCTGACTCAAGTATTGCCGAGAGGCTCTGACGAACCACGGCTGAGTCATCAACAATCAAAACCCTGATATTCTTGCCCATACAATGCTTTCCCTATAAAAAACTATACATCTTTTTTATCCAAAAACTTATGCCGCACTTCTCCGGTATCGGTTAAGAAAAGAATCTTCCTTCCTTTTTTTCCTCCTGTACTTGATGCCACCACGGGGATTTTCTTCTCCTCCAATATCATTCTGGCTACCCGGATATTTCGTTCACCAATATATGCCCCGTTGGTTCTGCTTTCGATCAGCTCCCCGCCTCCAAAAATTTTGGCCTTCAGGTTTTCCCTTTTTGCCCCAAGTTGCGCCAAGCGTTCAAGCAGCTTATCTATGGCAATATTGCCGTATTTGGGAGAAGCCAAATCATTTCCACTCCAGTTGGGCAACATGTAGTGGTTCATGCCCCCGATCCTGGTTACCGGATCCCAAAGGCATATGGCCACGCATGATCCCAGTATTGTCTTGATCACATAAGGGTCTTTACTGGCAAAAAAGGTGGATGGATATAAGAAATGTTGTGAATATTGCTCCATTTAATAAAAACCTTAAAAAATCTCATCCTCATCATCAAAAAAGATGTCATTGCCTTCCCCGCTGAAGCCTTCAACAACATTTTTAGCTTCGGGAAGATGAATGGTAAATGTGGACCCTTCACCCTTCTTACTATCGATCTCGATCTCACCGCCGAGAACGTCTAGCAGGGCTTTGGTAATCGACAATCCCAGTCCATGTCCACGGTTAAGGGAATTGATTCCCGTATCCAGCCGCTTAAAGCGTTCGAAAATGATTTTTTGGTTTTTATCGGAAATTCCTGTTCCAAAATCCTGCACTGAAAAACTAAGGTTTTCCTCATCGGTCCAGACCCTAATGATCACCTTACTATCTTTGTAGCTGTATTTCAAAGCATTGTTAAGAAGATTGCTCAAAATCAGCTTAATCTTCTCACTATCGGTTTTGAAATAGAAATTTTTTCCAAAGCCATATTCAATATCATACTCAAATTCAATCTCAATACCCATTTTCCGGGCAACCAGATTAAATGAATCAATGATGCTCTGGATAATCCCCCTCACATTGACTTTAGAGATATTGGGGACCACCTCGCCGGCTTCGATTTTAGCAGCCACAAAGATATTTCTCAACTGGAAATCAAGGTTAAAAGCTTCACTATGGATAAGGGCAACCATAGAAACCACTTTCTTCCAGTCATTCTTTTCCACAGAAAGAATGGACTTGGAGAGTCCCAGAATAGAGGTAAAAGGGTTGACGATTTCATTAGAAATATTGGAAATGAAATGACTTTTAAGCGACTCGGATTCCCGCAACTTATTTGTTACTTCCTGTAATTCGCGGGTGAGCATTTGAACTTCCTGCTCATATTTTTTTCGCTCATTCAGTTTTGCCCTGATTTCTTTTAATAATTGTCTATCGGTCATGTTTGTCATATTGCAATGATTATATCGACATCGTATATTTTATTGGAAAGGGTTTCACCCCCAATACTTTTATTTTGGCTCAAATATATTGAAATTCATTCTCTGGTATTGTTCAGGTCATATTCAGTTATCTTCTTATAAAAATGGTCGGTTTCACATGATTGAGCGGCACATCCATTCCGGAGAGTGATTCGGAGTGGCCGATAAAAAAATATCCACCCGGGCGCAAATGCCTGCACAAACGGTTGATTACTTTCTCCTGCGTTACCCGGTCAAAATAGATCAAAACATTGCGGCAAAATATGACATCATAGGTTTCGCTGATATCGTAAACTGAATCCATAAGATTCAGATACCGCAATCGCAAATTTTCCTGCAACTCAGGGACAACCCGGACGGTTGGATTTTCCCTGTTCTTACTTTTAAGGAAATATCTCTTTTTAATTTCCAGCGGAATCATATCTGCCTTTGATTCCTTGTAAACACCTGCAGCGGCGGTTTCAAGCATTTTGGTCGAGATATCGGTTGCAAGGATCTCGTATCTGAACCGTGCATTCTCCCTTTGAAATTCTTTAAGTGCAATGGCCACCGTATAAGGCTCTTCTCCACTGGAAGCGCCAGCACACCATACTCTTAAGGGGCGATCATATCCGTATTCAGAAACAAAACCGGACAGGACATGATCTTTCAAAAAACCAAAATGAACGGGTTCTCTGTAAAAATCGGTCTTGTTGGTGGTGATCACATTCAGAAAGTTCATCAACTCCTGTTGCTGCCCTTCTTCGCTGAAAAAAAAATCGCGATATTCAGCATAGGAGTTCATTTTCAGCTCACGAATCCGCTTTAAAAGCCTTCCCTGCAACATAACCCTCTTAACCGGTGGCATTTTAATCCCATACTCGGTAAAAATGTACCGGCTAAAAGCCTGAAAATCTTCCTCGGAGAGCTCGGCTTTAAAGCAATCAAATCCTTTATGTTCTGAAAACTGATCCTCTGACATCAGATTTTATTTGTTTGATTCACCCACTGCACTAAGCAGCTTATCCATTTCAATAACATCCTCCTCGGTAAAAACTTTATCGGTATCCAAAACCAATACAAAAGTCCCTTCATAATTGAAAGTACCGGCGACGTATCCGGGTTTATATTCATGTCTTATGGGTTTGAGCTGTTCGGCAGGTATCTCCAGAACATCGGATACAGCATCGACCAATATACCGACACGGTAAGAATCGTCCTCCCCCGGTTTATTGAGATCCAGCACAATGATTACACTTGAATCATTTACCTGAATGGCTCCAAGATTAAATTTCCGGCCTGTATCAATAAGAGGAATCACCTCATCCCTGAATTCAATAAGCCCCGTAACGAAATCCATCTTACGCGGGACAGGTTTCGGGGTTTCATATTCCCGGATTTCCAGCACGTGCGAGACATGCAGCGCAAACACCTCATCGGCAATTTTAAAAGTCAAATATGAATCCATCTAAACCCAGTATTTATATCGTTTTTGAATGCTATTTTGCTATATTTCCGAACCTCTTTCTCCCTAAATCAGAGTTCAGCAGCCGAAGCCAGCTCGTCGGTATCGATAATGTGGACAAATTCTCCGTCCATGGAAAATGTTCCTTGAAAATTGGTTAACATGCCGCGGTCATTGTCGACCACGGTGGGTTTCACTTCAATCCCGTCGGCTTCAACTACTTCTTTAACCAGATCGACGACAACACCAAGATTGCTCTCTTGATGACCATCAGGATTAATTACCACAATTGCCGTATCGGCGGAATATTCCACGTGCTCAAACCCCATCATCATACGCAGGTCCACCACCGGCAGGATGTTTCCGTGAAGGTTGAATATCCCCTTCATAAAGTCGGGGGCATTGGGCACTTCAGTAATTTCGGGCACTTCAAGAATGTGTCCAACCTTCATGGCATCCAGTGCAAAAGCCTCGCCTGCCAGTTTCACGGTCAAAAGGGTATTATATGATGTTTGCTCAGACATATCGGATATTACTTTTTTTCCTGCTGTTTCTTTCTAATTCTTCCGGTCGCACTCAACTGCAAAATTCGGTTGGAATCGATGACCATGGAAATGCTTCCGTCGCCAAGAATGGATGCACCGGAAACCACCTCATGTCTGGACAGATAACGTCCAAGAGGTTTCACAACAGTCTGATATTCTCCCATGATTTCGTCCACCAAGATTCCAAGACGCTTTTCTTCATGCCGGACCAAAACCATTTGGGGGATTTCCACATCAATTCGTTCTTCATTAAATATATCCCGCATGTAGACGTAGGGCAATTGTTCTTCTTCAATCACAACCGTTTTATTGAAAGAATCCTTTAACTGATCTTTTTCCAACGCGAATATTTTTTCAATAGAGGATATCGGGAACACATATTGATTGCCCGCCACTTTAACAAGCAATCCGTCTATAATCGACAAAGTAAGGGGAAGGCGAAGTGTAACCGTTGTTCCCTGATCTTTATCAGAATCAATGGTGACTTCACCACGTATTTCAGCGATCTTTTCGCGCACAACATCCATTCCCACGCCCCGACCAGAAACATCAGATACGGTATCGCGCGTGGAAAACCCACTCATAAAGACCAGGTTCAAAATCTCTTTTCTGGAAAGATCAGCCTTTTCATCAATAACACCCCGTGCCACCGCTTTTTCACGAATCCCTTCCACATCGATGCCCCGTCCGTCGTCGGTGACCTCAATCAATACGCTGGCACCTGCATGATAAGCTTTGAAATAGATGTTGCCTTTGGGCGATTTCCCGGCCGCCACACGATCTTCGGGCATTTCAATGCCATGATCAACTGAATTTCGAAGCACGTGCAACAATGGATCGGTCAGATGTTCAATGATGTTTTTGTCAAGTTCTATATCTCCACCCTCGATAAAGAAATCAATCTCTTTACCCAACTCTTTGGACAGATCCCGAACAAGCCGTTGAAATCTCATCAATTCACTTTGCATTGGGATCAGACTGATCTCAAATGCATTATCCCGAAGTTGACGGGCCAGTTTCTGAACATTTTCTGCCAGCGAAAGAATATCCGATTCATTCTTCTTTTCGGCATACACATTCAATTGGGCCTGAACAGTAACCAACTCACTGACAAGATTGACCAGCTCATCTACCTTGGGCGATGCCACTCGAATACTGGAAATCTTGTGTTCCTTAAGCTGCGCTTTTTTCTGATCACTCTGCTCTTCACCGGTTGTTTGGCCCTGGTCTCCGCCCTCCTGATTTCTGGTTTCGGATTTGACACCGGCAATGTTTTGGATATCTCCGACCTGGACAAAAGAGCCGGAGCTTTTGGCCTGCCCAATTATCTTCTGAAGTTCAGGACCTGATTCCAACTTCCCGTTGCAAACTTCATCTACCGATAAGTCACATTCATCCTCTACAAAAATGAAGACATCTTTGATCTCATTCACAGATTCGGCGGTTGTCAGCAATATCTGCCACAAACAGTAGTTGTTCTCCGGATCAAGGTTATCAAAAGAGGGGATTTTATGAGTGTAAACAATACTGCGGGCATTTCCCAGCGCATGAAGATCATCCAGTAAGAACAGGGGATTGGTCCCATTTTGAAGAAGGTCTTCCCGTGGAACAAAAGAAATGAGCCATGTTTTTTCATCGGTTTCTGCTCCATCACCTCCGGCGGTTTTTTCCTGACTACTTTGAGTTGTCTGGTCAGAACTACCTTTTTCGAGGTAGGCTTTGATTCGCCCCATGAAGTCGTTGTACTCGTCAAGATCCTTTTTGTCGGTAAGGTCTCCTTTATCGAGCAAATACCGAATTTGATCCACAGCCGAAAAAGTAAGGGAAATAAGATCGTGGGTAACACCAAGTTTGTCGTTACGAACCTGATCAAAAATATTCTCCAGATGATGAGTAAAATCACTGAGATGATTAAACCCAAACATGGCGCCTCCTCCCTTCAACGAGTGCATGGCCCGGAATATACGCTCAATAAGATCTTTACTCTCCATGTCATTCTCGAGAGCAAAAAGAGATTCTTCCAGATCATGAACATTGTCCAGAGACTCTTCAACAAACTTGGCCTTAAACTTGTCCATTATTATCTATTTTCCTTTTGTAAATATAAAAAACAGCAAACTCAAACATCGATGGCGCTGTTTATCTATGAAACCGACTCCCTGTAGCCCTGCAAATCATTGATTATAAAATCAATTCCCCGAAGGGTCTGAACTTTGATTTGGTCAGAAAGTTCTCCTTCCCCCTTCCTGATCTGGTCAAAGACTCTTTCCATTTTACGTGACATGGGCACAAGATGTTCAAAGCCGAGCACGGGTGCTGTGCCACATATCCCATGCATAGTCATAAACACCTTTTGGGCTTTTTCCTCATTCCCGTTATCTTGCACCGGGACTTCAGCAAGTTCCTCACGCAGCGATGAGAGTTCACTGAGGGTATTTTCCACAAATCTTTTTTTTATTTCTTCAAGCTGGTCTGTCATAAAATTTCCATTTATAATAACATCCAACCATCTGAATGCAAACAACGGGTTATCTGAGAACCCTGGAAATAGCACTCAATAATTTGGCAGGGACGAAAGGTTTAATGATCCAGCCGGTGGCACCAGCCTGTTTAGCTTCCATTTTTTTAGATGCTTGTGACTCGGTGGTCAGGAACAAAATCGGGATGTGCTTGTAGCCGTCCATCTCGCGAACTTTTCTGATGAGTTCGAGACCATCCACATTAGGCATATGAAGATCGGTAATAATAATGTCTAAAGGCCGCCCGTCAAGGTACTGGAGTGCATCTTCTCCATCAACGGCCACAAGAACATCGTATCCTTCATTTTGGAGCGTAAAGTTTACGACTTCCCGGATACTTTCTGAGTCATCAACAATAAGAACTGTTTTTTTTGCCATGTGATTAATTATTTTCTGGGTTACTAATTAACAAATCTGCGAAACCTGCATTAGAGACCAGGCTCTTCAATTCGTTTGGTAAAGTTGCCGATACGGAAAACTGACGTTTATTGGCCTCAGTTGTGGTCTTCAAAGACTGAAGAAGCTGCAGGAAGGTAATATCCAGATTCTCCGGATTATCCACTTCCACCTCAATATCTTTAGTAAAATCAACTTTTTTGCCCACATCATCCTTTATCTGCTGGATGTGAGCAATGGTCAGCTGACCACTGAAATTCAGTTTTATTCCATCCTGGGTGTCTTTAACCTGAACTTGAAAATTTTCATCCTTCATTGGTTTCAGTTTTTGATTTATTTTTGCTACCCTTCCTTAAGAGACATATCTTCAATTTTCGTCAAGAGGTAACTTACCTCATTAAATAGTCAAACAACCATATTGAGAAAACCAAGAAGCACGTCTAAAACTTTTCGTAATTGTCCATATCAAATTCTTTCCCCAGGTTTCCCAGATTGGGTTTCTGCTTGGTTCCTTTTTGTTCACTCTTTTCTGTATGGCCGCTTTTACTGGTATCTCCTTCTTTAGGAGAGGATTTTTCTTCAGATTTCTGGGTTTTGGCTTGGCTTTTCTCCTTGCCTGCAGATTGGCCTGTCTTTCCAGATGAGGATGAAGATGTTGCAGATTTGTTCTGCTGTTTCTTTTCATCCTTTTTCTTGTTGCCTTTGTTGCCAACAACCGGATCAACTTGCCTGGTAACATCTTCCCCGATATTGAAATACCCGACCGCTTTCTGCAGGTTAGCTGCCAGATCGGAAAGTTGTTCAGAGCTTTGAGTCAGTTCATCGGAAGAAGAGGCATTTTCCTGAGTAATCATATTAAGCTGCTGCATGGCCTGATTGATCTGATCTGCCCCAGTTTTTTGCTCCATACTGGCCGCGGCAATCTCTTTGATAAGCTGAGTGGTTTTTTCAATATCGGGCACAAGGGCCTTGGACTTTTCTCCGGCTTGTCGGGACACCTGTAGGCCTTTAGAAACAAGTCCAACAATCTCATCAGCAGCTGTCTTACTCTTTTCCGCCAGCTTCCGGACTTCGGCTGCCACAACCGAAAAGCCTCGTCCATGCTCTCCCGCCCTGGCAGCTTCAACAGCTGCGTTAAGAGCCAGAATATTGGTTTGGAAAGCAATATCACTAATCACAGAAATGCGCTCTGAAATGTCCTCCATCGCATTCACAGCCTCGGAAGATAATTCATTGGCTACATTAACCTCTTTGGCAGTTTCAACGGTAATTTTTTCAGTTTGAACCGCATTTTCAGTATTCTGATCAATGTTGGCAACCATCTCTTCAATAGAAGTAGAGACTTCTTCAGCTGAAGCGGCCTGATCAGCAGAGCCTTGAGAAAGCTGCTGGGAACTATCGCGCAAATTTTTACTTGAATGAACCAGATCCAGGGCATTTCGTTTAATGGTCACCACAGTGTCTTTCAGGCTTTGAGCCATAGACCCGAGTTCATTAGCAAGAGTCCCGATCTCGTCATCCTGATTGATATTGACACGAGCTGTGAGATCACCTTTCCCAATAGACTGGGCAAACTGAACCCCCTTTGACAAGGGTTTGACAATGGTGGTATATAAAACGTAACCTATTATCAGTGAGGCTGCCACGAGAAGAACAGACATCAAAGCTGTCACCCAGGTAAAGGAAGAAAAGTTGTTGTTCATTTCAGACAGCGAATCTTCATAGGTAGCAAGATAAGTCTGGCTAAGGTCCTGAATTTCTTCTATAGTTTCATCACTCAGATCCATCACATCGCCCCCTTCAACAACCATCGGCTCCACTTCAAACATGACCATGGCATCGTCATAAGCATCAAAATTATCAAGAGAACTCATGATAGTCTGGTGCATTTCAAACAAAGAATCAACATTCTGAAATACACCTCGCAATTGCCCACGATCCTCCTCGTTTTCCCATTCTTCAGCCAAATCAAGGAGGTCTTCCCGAAGGGCAGGCATCTCTTCTTCATGAATTTCCTCAAGTCGGACCTTGTCAGGAGTATCACTTTGCCGGTCAATATAAACCCAGTTTTTTATAAGCATCTTGGTCTGAGTAACCAGCATTTCCAACTCCCCGAGTTTTTCGGTTGAGGGGGAGTAAATTGAAGTCACTTCATTGGTAAGGTTTTTACTTCGATTCAACGTACCAAGCGTTAATACCGTATTAACAAGAATCACCAGAAGAATCAGACCAAAACCGATAAAAAGTTTTTGGGCAATGTTAAATTTGTATTTCAGTCTCATTTGGGTATAATTTGTCTCATTACAGACTTAATTGTTAACCAGAAGCCTCCCCTTTTTTTGAAAACTTTAAGGTCGGAATAGAAATTTTACATTTCCCCTGCCGAAAGAAAAAGTCCCGGGTGGGGAAAGCCTGAGGCCCGGGTCTTTTACTTACCATATAAAAAAAACCGGTCTATAGCACAATAGCCGAATTCATATTTTCAAGCCTTGAGCTGATTTGAAGACCATTATTGGAAGCATTTTCTTTATGGATTTCAAACTTAAGGGTTTCATCCCTAATAACAAAATTGATCATGGCTCCATGCTCTGTTGCCCCTTCGCTTTCGGTAACAATAAGAGACTTGTCGCCAACCTTCTGAAAAACGGCATCGGCATTCCGGGAAAAGTTGGCTTTTTCTGACACATAAAGAACCTGACAATCCTCGCTAATGTCGTCAACGGAATTATATTCTTCCACAATAACCTTTTGAAAACCAAACTTTTTTCCACTAGATTGCTTTTCTATCCGGCTGGCAATACCACCTGCATCAACGACACCTATCACGAAATCACCTTCTTTGACTTCATCAGGCCAACCGATGTACCGAATAAAATTAAGTGTAAAAACTGCTTTGTACTTGCTAACCTGTCCCACCGAAAGCACCGGTACCATAATTAAAACTGCCAGTAACAAATAAATCTTCTTCATTGGTTTTAATTTGTTTTTAATTTTTCTATTACTTCTTCGGAATATATAACCCACCCGGAGAATGTTTCCCGGGAATATCATGCCCTTCTCCCAAAAAATCCGGAAGCAGAGCATTTATTTGTTCAAAAAATTTCAAAATCCGCCCCTTTGTGGCCAACAAGAAAAAATGCCGGCCAACCGATTTGACTAAAAAGTCAATTCTGAACCAGCTATAAAAATTCAGGAAAAAGGGTGCCGGCAATAAAATAAAATATTATGGTTTGTATATGTGCTTGCTACGTATTCCAATCACTTTGGTTTCTTTTTAAAACTCAAAAATTTTACAATACTTGTAAAGATTCACAAATTCCAAGAAGAGATAAGGAGAATTGTCCGGAAAGAAAATTTCATTTCGTTTAATAAAAAACCGTCACCAAATAACCTGAAAAGCGGCGAATATTCAAAACCTTCTGGTTATCAAAAATCAAATATTGCCCCCGGATGCCTTTTAACACGCCTTTTACTCCCCGGTCACGATCCAGATTAACCTGAGCCGGGAAAGCAGGCCAGGTAAGAACTGGATATTGAAGAGAAAACATGTCAATTTCATAAAGCGCATAACGACGTAGTTCAGCAGGAAGATGTGCAAGAGCTTTGTCTTTTTCTTCCAAAAGATCTATCCCCGACATGTCTTCGTTTGTAAGCATCTTTTTCCAATTGGTTTTGTCCCCAAAACGTGACATCAGGAAAGTCTCTATAACACCTGCCACATGGCGGTTGGGTGTTCTGCATAAAGGCACAGCCCCAGCAGCTCCCTGATCAATCCAACGAACAGGCACCTGTGACTCCCTGGTGACACCAACTTTTAGCCCACCACTAACAGCCAAATATACAATGTGTGGCTGCAAACAGTGGGAACGCGACCATTCCATATCTCTTGAAATGCCCAAATGGGCCTTACAACGATCGGGTTTTAACACACATTCATCAGCCTCGGGTGCAGTAGTGAAGCATTGGTAACAAAAACCCTGACCATAAGATTTCCGGGTTTCTTTTTCGCAACGGATGCAATTAATCTTTCCCTGATATTGGAGATCCAAAGACCGGTCTAACAACTCATCCATCTGAATTTCATCATCCCCAAGTTCAAGAGAATAACCCACGCGACCGTCTTCCACTTTGCCCTTCATTTTCCTGAGATTTCCGCTGTATTGCATAACAATTGGTCCTGAATTTTGAAGAGTTTATTGAATCTGGTCTTTCCCACTGGAAACCCATTTATACAATTTATCAGAGCGTCTGACTTTGACATCCACGGGCATCGAAAGACGATCGCCTTTTCGGGCTTTTTGAACAGGCTCCTCATCAACCCTGATGCCGGGGACTTTCATTTCAACCACACCGGTTGTAGGTCCTGTTATCAATATTTCATCACCAACTTCCAGATCCTTGGTCTCGAGCAAAAACTCGGCAACCCCGATTTTGGGAAAATAGTTGGTGCCCTTACCGATGTAAACCTTTTTACGGGTTGCCAGCGAACCATAGTTGGCGCTCCATTCGCCAAGCTTTTGTCCCAGGTAGTAACCATCCCAAAACCCACGATTAAAAACGGATGCCAGCCGATTTTCCCATTGGGTGATTTTCTCCTGTGAATAAGTGTCCTCAATCACAGCGTTTATGGCTTCGCGGTAGCAGGAAACCACGGTTTTGACATATTCGGGCCCGCGGGCCCGACCTTCGATTTTGAAAACCCTTACACCTGCACCCATCATTTTGTTCATGAAGTGGATGGTCTTCAGGTCCCTGGGGGACATGATGTACTCATTATCCACCTCCAGCTCCTGGCCGCTGTCCTTTTCAGTAACAGTATAGCCGCGACGGCAGGGCTGCAGGCATTCACCACGGTTTGCGGAAGCATTCAGCTGATGTAAACTCAGGTAACATTTCCCGGATATGGCCATACACAATGCCCCGTGGGCAAACATTTCGATGCGCACCAGGTTCCCCGAAGGCCCCGTAATCTGCTCTTCTTCAATGGCCCGGTGAATGGCTTTAACCTGATCGAGATTCAGCTCTCTGGCTAAGACCACCACATCGGCAAAATGGCTGTAAAATTTCAGCGCTTCAATATTCGATATATTTACCTGCGTGGAAATATGGACTTCCAACCCGGCACTTTTGGCATAATTGATCGCCGCCTGATCGGAAACGATTACAGCTGAAATCCCAGTCTCTTTTGCGGCATCGATAAGTGACCGCATGACGGGAAGGTCGGTGTCATAAAGAACCGTATTAACTGTCAAATAAGTCTTTACCTCATGGGCCGAGGCAATAGATACGATCTCGCGCAAATCATCCGTGGTAAAATTGCTAGATGACCGGGATCGCATATTAAGTTTTTCAGCACCGAAATAAACAGAATCGGCCCCTCCCTGTATGGCCGCCATTAGCGACTCAAAAGAGCCGACCGGGGCCATAACTTCAAAATCATATCCTTTTAATTTCATCCGTATAAAATTAATTTATTAAGGTCGTATGGAACTCGCATGCAAGAACTTATACATGTTCTTTAGTGACA
>JBNJDH010000007.1:0-23893 GCA_051744695.1 Bacteroidota bacterium
ATATTTTGTCAATTTTAAAGTAGTCACTAAGGAAGCGAAAAATTTGGTGCCTGTCGGTCATGTTGAAGCGAAAGAACAAATAAATCTGCCGGTTGGTAGTAATAAAGAGGTGAAAGTTGATCTTTCCGAATATAAGCCCCTCTCTTTTAATGAAAAAGAAAACGAAGTTATTATTAAGGCCAATGAAACCGAAATAGTCTTTGACAAGAATAAAGGCTGTTTAGTTGATTATATGCCGGGCAATAAGAATGTTTTAAAAGCCCCCCTGCGTCCAATGTTCTGGCGTGCGGTGACAGATAACGATCTTGGAAATAACACCCCTGTTCGCCTGGGAATATGGAAAGAAGCAGGTGAAAGAATGCAGGTGAGACATTTTGAAATTGATCAGGACACCGACAAAAAAGTAAAAATAAAAGTCAAATTATTTGATGAACAGTCTCAGTCGGCTTTTTCCTCTTTGTATACTGTATTTGCTGATGGACGTGTTAAGGTTGATAATCATTTTAAAGCGCCGAAAAATCTACCCGATTTGCCTCGCTTAGGTATGATGATGCATATAGATAATTCTTTAAAAACTTTAAAATGGCTTGGAAGAGGACCACATGAAAATTATGCAGATCGAAAAACTTCAGCTTTTGTTGGCTTTTATGAAGGAACAGTTTGGGAACAGTTTCATCCTTATGTGAGACCCCAGGAAACAGGTTATAAAACTGATCTGAGATGGATGAGCATGACTGGAAATGATGGCAAAGGGCTGTTAATAAAGGGTGATCCGCTTTATTCCGGTTCGGTCCTGCCTTTCGATTATA
The DNA here is from genome assembly GCA_051744695.1 of Bacteroidota bacterium. Lineage (GTDB taxonomy): Bacteria > Bacteroidota > Bacteroidia > Bacteroidales > Marinilabiliaceae > Marinilabilia. Next base: position 810 of record JBNJDH010000007.1, read on the forward strand.
CAGAACTTTATCATCAAGGTAATGCAAAAGTCAATAAGCATGGAGGTTCTATAAAAGAGGGCGATGTTTATTCCGTTTTTATTGATTTTGGCCAAAAAGGTGTTGGCGGCGACAATAGCTGGGGAGCAAGAGTGCATCCAGAATATTGTATCCCTGCAGGGGAATATAATTATTCATTTGTTATTATGCCCGTAACTAAAGAGAAAGATCTTCCACAATAATCAGTTTAATAAGGTTAGTTTATTTAAAAATTTGAAGAAGAGGATGTCTGAAGTATTTTGGACACCCTCTTCATTACGCCAAAATTTATCCCAAAATGAGAATAATGAAGTTGTCATTATATTTTTTAGTTCTGTTCAATTTAATTGCCTGTTCCGGAAATCCTGAAGATGATATAGATAACAATTCAGAAGGTTTTTCAAATCTTCTTGATGTTGAGTTTACCCCGGAGCAACCTCTTTCAGAAAATCAAAATTATCATACAGGCTTTTCTGATAAGGGTGCATGGTTTGGTTATTATCTTCCCGCGGATTCGGCTTATTGGGGCGGTTTTTCAGGCCCTTATTTTATCGCAGGAGAATATCCGGTTTATCTGGCAAAAGAACTGGCAAATCTTCAAATCCAGTATAAAATAGAAAATGGCGATTGGCAAGATTGTTTTTATACTGAAAAGCCCGAAATGAATTATTATCCCGGGATGTTAAAACAACAATTGAAAGCCGATGGGTTTAATGTGACCCTTAAACTTAGTTTTGCTAATTCTGCTACTGCTCTTATTTCCTATAAAATTGAAAATATGAGTGATGAAACGCGTGAATTACGTGTGAAATGGAATGGGGAAATATTACCTTACAAGAATGATTTAGAAATTAAGCCATGTTCAAATGGCTTAGACATTGTCTTTTCAGGCTTGAAAGAAAAGTGGAATTATTTTTCTGAGTCGTGGATGCGTTTTAGTATAAGAACGGATTTTCCAGTTTCTGTAAGGGCTAATGGCAACGGTTATTCCATGAATTTGGGTAATTCAGTGATGGTAAAATCAGGTGAAGCTGTTGAATTATCGCAAGCTCACGTGTTTTCGACAGATCAGAAGCAATATTCTTCTCAATTGAAAAATGTGGATGACCTGATTCAAAAGGGTGATTTGGTTCATAAAGAGAATCTCGACAATTGGGATGAATTGAGTAATAAACTGAAAAATAGAATCGGAGAAAATAAAACACTCCTCAAGACAGGAATGAAGGCTTTAATGACTTTAAATACCAACAGACGTACTCCTGCCGGCCGGATTCTGTCTGAAGCCATTGTCCCCAGTACATTTTATAAATGGTTTAACGGGACCTGGGCTTGGGATTCCTGGAAGGAAAGCGCAGGAATTGCAGCTTATTTACCTGAGGTGGCAAAAAGCAATATTCGCAGTATGTTCGATTATCAAATTCCGTCATCAAAAAACCATGATAAAGGAATGATTCCTGATTGCATATTTTACTATAATAAAGATGAAGGAAGTGGAAACTGGAATGAAAGAAATAGCAAGCCACCCCTTGCAGCCTGGTCTGTATGGAATGTTTTTAAAAGTTCAAAGGACACATCATTTGTGGAGGAAATGCTTCCGCAATTAGAAAAATATCATTCTTGGTGGTATCGGAATCGCGATCATGATAATAATGGGATTTGTGAGTATGGGGCAACTGTTCATCCTTTGAATAAAGAAATAATTAATGAGCAAGGAAATATTGTCGATCATCGAATAGAGGCAGCTGCCTGGGAGAGTGGGGCGGATAATTCGATTAGGTTTGATGGTAATTTCGGAGTGAAAATTTTGGAAAATTATGATGATGGTAATTTGGTAGGGTACAGTCTGAACCAGGAAAGTGTTGACCTTAATGCTTATCTGGTTGCGGAGAAACGTTTTCTGGCAAAAATGAATAGTCTTTTGGGCAACACTCAAACAATAGAACAATATGAGAAAGAGATAAATAGAATAAAAGATTTTATTAATCATCACATGTTTGATGAGAACACAAATTTCTATTATGACATTGATATAAAAACAAAAGAACCATTGGTGGAAAGAGGTAAAGGATTTGAAGGTTGGATTCCACTTTGGGCAAATGTTGCTACAAATAAACAAGCTGACGGAGTTGTAGGGAATCTCAATGATCCGAAGGAGTTTAATTTACGAGTGCCTTTTCCGACTGCATCTCAAAATAACGTACGTTTTAATCCAGATGGATATTGGAGGGGGCCGGTCTGGTTGAGTCCTGCCTGGTTTGGCTTAAAAGGCATGTTGAATTATAATTTTTCTGAAGAAGCCAGTCATTTAGCAAATAAACTATTTTATAACGCAGAAGGCCTTACCAAAAAAGGTAGTTCCATTCGCGAAAATTATCACCCATTAACCGGTGACGGTTTAAATTGCCATGATTTCAGTTGGTCAGCTGCTCATGTCTTAATGATGCTGGAAACATTTAATAAATAACGTGATTTTTTAATTCGTTTCAGGATAGCTACGTTTTAATTTAATAGTTAGGAATTACAATAGCCTGTTAAACTTTTGCAAGCACCTCTGTAATTGTTTTTGTTTAAACTGTTTTTAAATTAAATGCATATTTTCATCATTATAATATTCACCTTACATCTAGTATCTAATAATCTAACGAGCTGTTAAAATTAGCTAAAATTGAAATATATTTATCTCAACAGCTTTCAGGTTAATGCGTAGCTGCTTCATCTTACGACTTTCCTGTTAACCAAGAAAATTAAATCAGAGGGATAATATTATGATGTTAAATTATAATTTAGTTGAAATGAAAACAAGAAATTTAATATTATTTGGAATATTTATGCTTTTTTCATTTGGTATTAAAGCTCAACATATTCATGAATGTAAAGCCCACTTACAACAAGAAGTCTTTTTTGAAGCAAATCCTGAAGCGCGAAAACATTATAAAAAAGCCCAGGAAAATAGAAAAAAATTTATAAAACGGTTGAAAACAACTCCTAGGTTGAAATCGCAAGCAAAATCTGAAAAATACATTATTCCAGTTGTTTTCCATGTATTTGGCAAAAAACAAAGTGGTAAAACAGTAGATCAGGCTTTAATCAGGGATGCATTAGCCAAAACAAATAAAGATTTCGCCGGAGAGTCGCCAGGACAGGATGATATTCACCCATTATTTGAAAATGTTGTTGATTTTGTAAATATTGAATTTAGACTAGCAAAATTAAATCCACAAGGAAACCCAACATCTGGAATCAATTTTTATCCAGAGGAGAGTGGTTTTGGAAATGGTACTGGGTATGATCATCTGATTAAACAATACGCATGGGATAATTACAAATATATGAATATATATATCATGAATGATTTATATGATGATGGTGATAACTACAATAGTGGAGTTAGTTGGTACCCCAACAAATGGATGTCTGATAATAATCTAGCCAGGACTGTTTACAATGGCGCATATCTAGGTGATAATACTAACGAAAATTTCAGACGAACTCTAACCCATGAATTTGGTCATTTTTTTGATTTAATGCACACTTTTGAAGGAGGTTGTCCTGAACAAAACGGAGGGGATAAATGTGATGATACACCGGAAACAGGCAAGGCTCATATGGAGCCGGATGAAGAAAATTGTCATGGCGAATTAACAAACACACAAAATTTTATGAATTACACTGACGACTACCAGATGTATACTAGCGACCAGGTTTTCAGAATTTTAGCAGCATTAAATGATGAAACACGGTTTACCCTCTGGCAGGAAAAGAATTTAGAAACAACAGGAGTAAGTAATGGGTTTGAATTAGGAAATGCAATATTGTGTCCTACTACAACAATAAAAGAAAACAATCCTAATAATGGAAAAATTGATGATTATTTTAATATTAAATTAAATGGCAATTTTGAATTTACATCTGGATCGCTTAGCAAAGGAAATCATTATACCATTACTAATTTACCAGAAGGATTAGATTGTTCGTTAATTAAATCAGACAGCAAAAATGCAAAGTTACATATAAGTGGAAAAACTGAAAATCACAATAAAATGCATTCTGTTGATAACTTAACTATTTCATTTAAAGATGAAGCATTCACTGTTGAATTAGAGCAAATCAAAAATCCTATTATCGATGGTCTAAAAATTGAATTTGAGGATGATGCAAATTATGAATTATGTGATGTAGTCCCAGAATGGGGGACAGGATATGGTCACATTGAAAAGATTGAAATAGGCGATTTTGTGTATAACACTCCCAAAGACCTGCCAGGACATATAGATCTCATACATGAACATATTATCCCAGTTGATAAGTCAGGTGAAATTACCTGGAAAGTGATTGTTAATTCGGGGGCAAGTAGTGAAAAAGATGATATCGGATTTAAATTATTTTTAGATAAGAATAAAAATGGAACAATAGAAGATTCAGAACAGATTTTTAAAGATTTTTTCTTCGTTAAAAATCAAGAACATGCAGTTTTTGAAGGAAAAATTAAAGTAGATGATGATTCACAAATTGAAGAAGTATTGGCATTAAGATTTATGGCTTATTACCGGGGCGCAGATGGAAATGAGAAGTTTGACCCAGGTGCTTGTGATACATTGGATTCTGGTAATGCTGTTGATATTGGTTTAAAATTTCCGGTTGGTACGGGTATGAAAACAATTAACTCCAAATCAGAATTAATAAATATCCATCCTAATCCAACGAGCTCTCAATTATATATTAATAGTTTAGATAAAATAAATAGAATAATTATTTATAATCTAGCAGGTAATAAACTAATGGAGACAATGGAAAATTCAAAGGAAACTCAATTAAACTTATCTGATTTAACTAATGGCTTGTATTTTATACAAATACAGACGAATGATTACAAAATAATTAAAAAAGTCAACAAAAAGGATTAACTGTCAATAAAGAGGCGGCTTAAAAAGCATTCTTTAAGGTGAATGAATTCAATCCTTGCTAATCCAGGTCTTGAATTTCAAACATTTAAACAGAATACCACTGAGCATATCATAGAGAAAAAAGAGACTTTTTTAGACACCCTCAATTTTGTGCGCCATTAATGGTAGCACACTAGTTGGTGAAGCCCACTATGGGGGGGCGCCGCCAATCTTAAACTAAAAGAAGGGTGACCCCCTTGAGGTGAAATCTGAAGGAAGCCGAGGGCAAATTCCGGCCTCAAGGAACACCAACTGCATCAGGCATATTCGGTGGGATAAGATTGCTGAAGAAACCTCTTCATTTCCGGAATTTCTGTAATATCGGCGTAATGGGACCTTCCGTGTCCAGCACAAGGTAAATATCTTCGGAATACCAATCTAGGGCTTTTTAAATAACTTATTGAAAGGAAAGGCCTAATGTCCTGCCAGGAAATCGTCAGAAAACAGTTCCACAAGTGCCCTTTCTATGATCTGGCCTTGTTCTACCTGGGCCACATCTGGCAAGGGTGCATCTGGCAAGGGTGCATATTTCTGTCACTCATCAATATATCGGCGTGGTATCATGAATCAATTTTTATGGTGGTATTTTTAATTACTTTCCAATCTTTGTCTTCCAGTACTTTTTGAACACCTTCTTTTTTCAAGAAAACGGAATGAATTTCTCTATTTTTCAACGCTCTCTGCAGGCCTTGATCAAGCTTTTGATTGCCAATCTCTTTGTCAAGCAAATAGCCAAGCCGCTGAACGGAACTGACAGGAAAATATTTTCCTTGCCAATTTTATTCCCCGAAACTATTTCCGCTTTCCACAATTTCTTGAAGCGAAGAAGATAGTTCACTTACTTTTCCCGGATATTTTAAGAAAAGATTCTGGCTCTCCAAAGGATCTTCTTCGAGGTTGTACAACTGACCTTTGGGACTGTTTTCTTCCGGAGAAAGCTGTGTTGGATGCGAAAACCCACCTGAGCCCAGACCTTCAATATACTTCCAGTCATCACTGCGGATGCTGTAGAAATCTCCGGCCGAATGATGTACCATCGACTGGCGAATAGGGGCACGCGACTCACCATTCAGCACCTGCCAAAAACTAAAACTGTCTTCTCCCATGTCCTTTGACGGTTCTTTCCCAATCAAATCGGAAAAGGTGGCAAAAAAGTCGGTGAGGCTGACCAAATGGGGATATTCTGAAGGCTGCTCCATTTTAGCAGGCCATGAAATAATAAGCGGAATGCGATGTCCACCGTCCCAAACATCACCTTTCTGCCCTTTACGGCCCTCATTAGAGTCATGGGCATAAAGTTCAACCTCCTCCTGAGGCCAGTAAGCTCCATTGTCACTCGAAAAGATTAGGAGCGTGTTTTCCTCGATACCGTTGCTGATCAATGCTTCTTTAATTTGTTTTACAGCATGATCAATGTCCAATATAAAGTCACCATATAAGCCCACATTGGATTCTCCCTGAAACTGTTCGGTTGGCATCCAGGGCGTATGGGGCCCCGTTAATGGAAGGTACAGAAAAAAAGGATCTTCCGGATTATTCCGGGCTTGTTGGTTGACAAAAGCCACCCCCTCCTCCACAATTTCAGTATGGCAATCTTCTATCCGAAACGAACGAGACATTTCACCCAGGCGCCACCAAACACCTTTTTCCCAGTAAACATCCTTATCGTTGGTATGTTTCCTATCCCAGGCATATTCAGTTTCTTCCTTTTGTACAGGATAATGATCGGTGGTCAAAATCACATCCGGGTCAATCACTTCATGGTTCCTGAGAAACATATAAGGCGGAATATCGAGTGAAGCAGGATGAATAAACGAATAATCAAATCCATAATCGTTAGGCCCTTGGTTTATTTTTTTGGTGTAATCCACGTTGGAATGCCCGGTTTTGGCATTCAGATCTGGTTTTCCCGAACCATCCCGGGTTTGCCAATCGACTCCCAGGTGCCATTTTCCAACACATGCAGTGGCATATCCGGCCCCATTCAATACCGATGCCAGGGTTTCCCGCCCCGACTCGATGACCGATTTATGGAAACCTCCAATGCCCCTTGCTGCATGTTCCGAACGGAAAGCATATCTTCCGGTTAGCAGCCCGTAACGCGAAGGGGTACAAACCGATGCGCTTGCATGGGCCTCCGTGAAAATAATACCTTCTTCCGCCAGCTTATCAATCGCCGGTGTCTGTGTCCGTGCTGCAGAATTCAATGCACTTACATCACCGTATCCCATGTCGTCGGCAAAAACAAAGATGATGTTAGGCAATTTCTCATCGTTTCCTGCTGTTTTTGCAGACAGAGGCGCTGCAGCATACCACGGCAAAAGGCCGGCCATGGCAATCCATTTCATTTTAAACTGTCCCATCTTAATTTCAATAGTGCGTTCAAACTTATTTTAGTAGTTGAATTTCGGCAATTTAACTTATTTTGTTAATTAAGCAAAAAAATAATCAAGAATGACCATCAAGGGCAACAACACTGTCAATGATAAACTGATAAGAAACACCTTAATTAAAAAAATGCGGATCAATGGAAAAAAGAATCCATCCCCAAGTTTTCCTGCCCTTCCTTAATATGAAAAAAAAAAATCAACTTTGCTCAAATTGTAAGATACGGACTTTTTACAGAAAATATTGAAAACTCATTTGATACAAATGCGCTCAGGCTGAAAACATGGCTGCAAAAGCCGTCAGGCTGATGACAAAGCCATCAGGCCAATGACAAAAGCCATCAGGCCAATGACAAAGCCCCCAGGCCAGGTACAAAAGATATCAGGCTCTTAACAATGGCGTCAGGCTCATTACAGCTCTTCTCATGCCAAAAACAAAACGTGTCAGGCCGATTACAAAGGTTTCAGGCCGGAAAAAAATTCCATCAGGCCAACTGTCTGCCCCTTCCGGCCATCACAAAAGAAAAAAAGGCCGATTATAAAAAGGTAAAGGGTGAAAATTTTAAGCTCCGGGGTGGTTTCAAAGGCTTCAGGCCGCGTACCTGGATGTCAGGCTGCGTACATAAGCTTCAGGCCGTGAACATGGGCGCCCGGGCTGTGTAAACCTGGAGCATCCGCAAATTGAGTCTCGCAACTTTTTTTTATCTTCATCTGATATTTAATCTAACAAGCTACAATACAATCTATGCCTATAAAAATCCTCGCCACAGGCGACATACACATTGGACGAAAATCAACGGGTGTACCTGATAATCCGGATGAAATATCCACAAAACATACCTGGAATCGCCTTGTAGAAAGGGCGATCAGGGAAAATTTCGATGCGCTGGCGCTGACAGGAGATATTGTGGATCAGGACAATCGCTTTTTTGAAGCAGTGGGTCCGCTTCAGGCTGGGTTTGAACATCTCAAAGAAGCCAATATCGACGTTTTTATCGTGGCCGGAAATCACGATTACGATGTTTTAAACCAAGTGGCCGATGGATCGAAATTCGATAACATCCAGCTGTTAGGAGCTAATGGAAAATGGGAAACTATCCCTTTTCGGGCCAATAACATGGAAATGAAGTTTGTTGGATGGTCTTTTCCCGGCAAACATTTTTATAGTGACCCATTGGCAGAACTTGATGTTCCCGCCTCCGAGGTGCCGGTCATCGGACTTCTTCACGCCGAACTTGACACGCCGGAAAGCTGGTACGCCCCCGTCAATCGCGACCAGTTAAGAAACCATCCGGTGGATGCATGGATGCTGGGCCATATCCATAAACCCGATATCATCAGAAAACAGGATCCGGTCATCGCTTATCCCGGGTCGCCTCATGCCCTTAGTCCCAAAGAACAGGGCAAACACGGACCGCTTCAGATCACCATCACCTCGAAAAACGACATTCGGGTTGAATCCCTGCCCATGTCCCCGGTGCGGTACGAAACCACCCAAATTGATGTTTCCGGGGATGAAGACAAAGATCAACTACGCAAACTGGTGGTGGACCACATCAATCAATATAAAGCAGACCACGGGAATGAGCTTGAAAATGTCCGGTTCCTGGTTCTCGATCTTTACCTGACCGGTGAACATCCCCACAGCCAGGACATAGAATCCTGGATGACCCAAATTACAGAAGATCTGCGGCTGGAAGGCAGTAGAGATGCGGCAACATCGGTGCGAAAAGTGGAATACAACATCCGCCCGGCGGTCAAAGACATGGCAGAGCTGGCCAAAGAACCATCTCCCGCCGGACTGATCGCGGAGACCATACTTGCCATTGAAAACGGGACTTCAACGCCCCTGCTTGAGACCCTTTTGCAGAAATGGAAGTCTGGCGTGGAACGCATCAACAATGCCCCCACTTATTTCCCATTAAAAAATGAGAATATATTACCTGACACGACTGATGAATGGGGCAAGCAGGAAATTCTGGGCGAATGCAAACGAATTCTGGGCGAACTCATAAACCAAAAAGATCAATGATAAAAATGCCATATATCCTTCAGGACCTTCATATTCACAAAATGCCTGGGTTGCCTACGGGCATCAGAAAGCTGGAAGGTTTGTCCCCAAACATCAACCTCATCACAGGCCCAAACGCTTCCGGCAAGAGTTCAACAGCACGTCTCATCAAACAGCTCATCTGGCACAACCAGATTCATGGCATGGAAGCCGATGCATCGGTTCTTATCAATAACCGGGAACACTGGGACATTAAAATTGAATACGATAAAGTTTCTCTTTTTCACGACGGACGACCGGATTCCATAACAGGCATCCCCCCTGCAGAAAGCAGCCACCGATATTTACTGGCCTTACAGGACATGGTCGTCGGTGACGACAAAAAAACGGCCGAGGCCATCATCAAAGAATCAAGTGGCGGCTATGACCCTGATGCCGTCAACCAGGCGTTGAAGTATTCTTCTGCAACCTTCACAAAAAGAATTAGTGAATATTTAACATTCGAGGAAGCCCGTCATCGTTATAACGACACTGTTCGTAAACAGGAAAAGATCAAAAAAGAAGAAGAAGGCCTGAATGATCTGTATCAACAAAAAGAAAAAACTGAACACGACAGGCAGAGAAGTGAGTTTTTCAGAATGCTTTCCGATTATTTCGAAAAGCGAAAGCATTATCAGGAAATATTACTGGCGCTGGAAAACCATCATAAGTCAATGGACAAGGTATCCGGTGATGAGCTTCAATACATTGAAAAATATGAAAAAACCATCAGGGAAGCCCGGGAAGCCATCGACAGGGCAAAGATGGATATTCAGGAAAAGTCTGAAAAACTCGGACAACTGACAATCCATCAGGACGGCATTCCGCTCCAAACCATCGAAGAGCTGAAATCCAGGACCGAAAATCTGGCTGAGCTTTCCCGGGAAATCCATACCAACAACAAAGAAGCAGAAGGACTGAAAATCCGTGTACAGGAAAGTCTGAAAGCCATTGACCCCAATATTCATCCTGATGAGTGGGAGGGATTGGATTTAAAAGATGTGCAGCAACTCGACCAGTTCCTGCAAAAGGCCCATCAGGTTTCCGGTCAAAAAAACCTTCTGGAAAAAGAGAAAGAGAATATTGTACGCGAACTGGAAGCCATAGAAGTCAATGAAAACAACGCGCAAAACACAAGCAAAGGCATTGAAACACTCAGGAACTGGCTCACAGAACAGCAGACAAACAAACAAATGCCTTCGTGGCTGATTCCGGCCCTTGTTTTGACAGGAGCCGCCACCGCAACCGCGACTCTTCTTTTCGGCCTGATCGGCTTTTCAGTGATCCTGGTTATGGCTGTTCTCTGGATGGTGGCCAAATCCCAGACATCAAAACAACATCAAAACAACTTACACTTAAGAGAACAGGATTTCGAAAAAACCGGTCTGACCCCGCCGGAAACCTGGCACAATGAAAGCGTCATCAACCGCATGAACGAGCTCTTGCAGGAGCTTAATGACATCTATCAAAAGGATGAAAAATATAAGCATCTCTCCTACCAGAAAAAAAACATTGAAGATCAGCTCAACAACATCAATAACCAATATGAAAAGCTGAAGGCGGAACGTGAATCACTGAAAGAAAAAATTCAAACAGCCCCGGGGATACCCGATCTTGCTGACAACGATTTCAGCAGTCTAGTATGGTTCATCGAAAACGTAAAAAAATGGCAGGAACATCATCAACAACTGGCAGCGCTGCAAGCCCAAAATAAACAATCGACAACTCAGTATAAAGAAGAATTAGCCCTTTGCAACAAACTTTTCAGTGAGGTCGGATTCTCTGAATCGACCCGGGATGCCAGCCAGGTAAAAGCCCTGCTCCAGGAACTTAATCGGCAGGAAACCGCCCGAAGTGAATTGTCCAACCAAATTCAGCAACTGCAGGAGAAAATCACCAACAACGAACAGGCCCGGAAGAATGCACAAAGTGACATGGAGGAAATCTATAAAAAACTGGACATTGATTTTGGAGACAAAAACACCATCAGGCAACTGATGGATGATCTGCCCAATTACAAATCCCTGAAAGAGGAATTCCACGGTGCCAAAGCCAATTTTGAAAGTCAGGAAAATGACTTAAAGAAACATCCCAAATACGCTGAATCGAAAGAAACGATTAATCAATACACCACAGAAGAAGCCCGGGCCAAATCCGAAGAATTTAAACAGGAAGCTGCAAAACTGGAATCCATCATCCAGGAGATTACAAGAATAGAAAAAAACATCATAGACATCAAAAACGGACAAGAACTTGAAGATGAGCTGGCCGGGAAAGAGAAAGCATTAGAAGACCTCGAAAATATTTATCATAAAAACATTTCTTCCTATACCGGGAGCCTCATTATAGATGAACTCAAAACCCGGACACGTGATCAAAACCGGCCCGAAGTATTTAAACAGGCTTCCCGGCTTTTCAACCGCATTACGGCAGGCCATTATGAATTGCGTCTGGACAAACGCGGGGAATCGGCCTTTACAGCTTACGACACAGTCATCAGGCGCGAACATCCATTGCCGGAATTGTCCACCGGCACCCGTCTGCAATTGTTACTAGCCGTGAGACTGGCCTTCATCGAAAAACAGGAACAAGGGATCAAACTGCCCATTCTGGCTGACGAGCTCCTGGCCAACAGCGACGATGAACGAGCATCAGCCATTATTCAGTCGCTCATGGAAATAAGTCGTGAAGGTCGGCAAATTTTTTACTTCACGGCCCAGGTAGATGAAATCATGAAGTGGCAGTCGTTCCTCCAGACGCAAAACAACCTGGAGTACAAAACATTTTCGCTGAAAGAGGTTGCGAACACCCCGGGTTTTCATGAATACAACATCAACCGGGAGGATCTGAAACTTTCGCACAAAGTGCCAGAGCCCGGAAACAAAACGCATATTGAATATGGACGGAAATTGGAAGTCCCTGAATTTAATATAATCAATCAGGAAATATCATCCCTGCATTTATGGTACCTGATCGAAAAGGTTGAGCTTTTGTATCAATGCCTGTCCAAAGGGATCAAACAATGGGGGCAACTGGAAAGTTTTTTACAAAACGGGGGGGAAATACCCGGAATGGATGAACAGCAAAAACAAATTATGGCTGATAAAGCAGGATTCCTGAGACGCTTTAAAGAATTGTATACAATAGGACGGCCCAGGCCAATTAACAGGGAAGTTTTGCAAAACTCCGGGCTTATTACGGAAAGATTCATCGATCCTGTTTCAGAAAAACTGGCCGAACTAAACGGAGATCCGGAAAAATTACTTAATGCCCTAAACAAAATTCCCCGCTTTCAAAAAAATCGCATTCCTGAATTGAGGACCTATCTAATAGAACAAAAATATCTGGATGAAAACGAACCAATATCTACAGATGAGATTATGATCAAACTTCAGGCATTTATATCGAAAACCGGTCTTGACATCGATGAGGCTGAGCGTACTTTAAAGAGGATATTGCACTAAACCAGAACGAAGTCAGAGACTTCGCCCAGCGGAGAAAATCCGGGTGCTAAGCTCATTCGCAATTATTCAGTATCATCCCCGCTCTTCAAAATTTTCGGTAACGTAAATGTAAAGACAGAGCCTTTACCGGGTTCCGAATCCAGCGTAAGGTCTCCGTTCATGGCATGGGCCACCCGTTTCGAAATGGCCAGTCCGATGCCAATGCCGCCATAATGTTGATTAATGGCATCATCTCCCTGCCTGAAAAAGTCAAACACAACCTGTTGCTGATCTTCAGGAATGCCCATTCCAGAGTCCTGGATGTAGAATGAAATGCGATCGGCATCTTTTTCGTAGCAACCGAGTTTGATAAATCCCTCATCCGTAAATTTCACGGCATTTTTGATCAGGTTGACAAGGACCTGATAAATTTTGCTCTTATCGGTAACAATCTCAGTGTTTTTAAGGTTTTCATCTATTTCGGCACGAATATCCACATCATCTTTCCCTGATTTATACAACACCTCATGGAGCTGATTTTTGAATTCTTCAAACAGCTGAACAGTCCGGAATGTATCGGGCCTCAAACGGATTTTACCGTGATCGGACATGGCCAGATCGAGGATGTCATCAATGATGGTCATTAATTTGAATCCGTTCTCGTAGATCAATCCAGAATAGTCACGAATGGTTTTATCGGAGCTCATGGTTTGGATAATATCGCTAAAACCCAAAACAGCATTCAGGGGGGTACGCAATTCATGGCTGATAGAGGCCAGAAAAGCCGATTTCAGGCGACTGCTGTCACGGGCCAGGTCGCGGGTTGCCAAAAGCTCTTCCCTGGCCTTTTTCTCTTCAGTGCGGTCTTCCACCATGCCTATGACCAACTTATTCCCCTCATCATCACACACTGTACTGACCTTCAACTCACCCCACACCTCCTGGCCGTCTTTGCGAATGTACCGTTTCATCAAGTCATAACTATCGATCTCACCATTGATCAATTGCCCGAACAACTCCTCATCGTCCTTTACATCTTCCGGGTGAGTAACATCCAAAAAACTCATTGTTTTCAACTCATTCAGCGAATAACCGGTAATTTGGGCCAGTTTTTCATTCGCCAGAAGCAGATTCCCTTTATCACGCATCAACGCAATTCCAATGGGGGCATTTTGAAACAAACTCCGAAATCTGAGCTCGCTTCGCTGAAGTTTTTGCTCAAACTTAACCTGAAAATCAATATCACTCATGAGTGCAAGCACAGCAGGCTTACCATCATACTCTATGGTTTTCACACGAATATCAAACCAGGCTGAAGTGCCGTCTTTGGCCACAACTTTAGTACGATAATTTTCGGGCACTTCATCATCAGCAAGTCGTTTTAAATGCAATTGTTCGACGCGTTCCCGTTCTTCAGGATCAATATACTCCAGAAACATTGTCCCGATCAGCTCTTTTTGGGTATATCCGGACATTTGAACAAGGGTCTGATTCGCCAGCCGAATGATACCATCCTGAATAATCACAAGAGCCGAATGCATATTCTCGACCAGCATCCGGTATCTTTCTTCACTATTTTTGAGTTTTTGACGTATTGAAATGGTTTTCGTCACATCCTGTAAAATGGCATATGCCCTGAAAGGTTTGTTTTCGCCATCCCTAAATTCAGGCACAGCACTCACATTGATCCACCGGTATTCTTTTTCTAATGGATGGAAAACGCCCATTACCACATCTTTTACCGGTTTTCCTGTTCTAAGGGCAAGAATACAAGGGTGATTGTCGGGGGAGAATTCAGATCCGTCAACAAACAGAACTTTACCAATATAGTCGTAACAAAATTGTCCCTGTGCAATAGTTTCACCCAATATTTCCCTTGCGGAGGAGTTGGCAGCAAGAACCTCTCCATTGGCATTGTAGTATACCACACCAATCGGAAGGCTGTTAAACAAAGCGCTCCTTTCAATCCCTTCAGCTCTGGTATTTTCCATATTCTTCTAATTATTAAGTGGTGTGGAAAAAGAATTTTTATATACGTCAATTTATATGCCATGGTTATTTAAAGTATACCTAACTAACGTTAAAAGAGAGCAAAGTCAGTCGATAAATTTTTTTCTTTTATTTTACAACCCCTTGATATCCATGAAACTTTAATTTATACAGAAATTTTTTCTAAAAAATTTGCAAAAACTCTTGCGCAGTTTACGAAGTAATTTTATATTTGCAGAGGGTTAGGGTTAAGGTTAAAGGGTTGTCGGCAAAGGCCGGCGGCCCTTTTTTCTTTTATAATCCCCGCGTCCAAAGCGGCCTCCACAATTACAGCCCACTTTTCCATTTTCGATGACCACATATTCACTTATCTGATAAAATACATCATTTGAGCATAAGGCTCTCAAAAACTAAACTTTCGGGATTTTTTTATTACATTGCACTACCAAATTAGTAGTATTCGAATTTAAGAAGGTTACGGATATGGAATATTCAACAAAACCACCCACCATAGACAAAGTGAAATACGATGCAGTGGCCCGATGGTTTCGAAATCATCCGAAAACGATGACTGCACTTTCAGGCGGTGTGGATTCCTGCCTCACAGCCTACCTGGCAAGACACTTCCTGGGGAAGGAAAATGCCGTGGCCATCATAGGCGACTCCCCTGCGCTAAAAAGAAGGGATCTTGACCATGCGCTTAATTTTTGCCACCAACATGACATCCGGTATCAGACGGTCAGTCCCGGAGAAATAAACGATCCGCGTTACAACAGCAATCCGGAAGATCGCTGTTTTTGGTGCAAAAACTCGCTCTATACCACCATGAAGCAACTCAAAGATACCGATTTTCCCGAATTCACCATGATCAACGGCAACAACCAAAGCGACCGGGGAGACTACCGGCCTGGGCTTGAAGCAGCAGATCAGTACCAGGTAATGAGTCCTTTGGCCGAGTGCGGATTTGAGAAAGATGACATTCGGGAAATGGCCCAATATTTTCAATTACAGGAATGGGACAAACCCGCCAGCCCATGCCTGAGCAGCCGGTTTCCTTATGGAATATCCATTTCAAAAGAAAAGCTTAAAATGGTAGAAGAAGCGGAATACCTCCTCAACAAACAAGGGTTCAAAGATGTGCGGGCACGATACAGGAATGGAAATGTAAGCATCGAAGTGCCCCCGGAAGAGATATCTTTGCTTAAGAGCAGAATGACCATGATTGATACCGAAATGAAAAAACTGGGCTTCGGAGAAATCACCATTGACCAGGAAGGATTGGTTTCAGGCAAACTGAACCGGGCTATTGGGAAATAATCCCCGCTCATCAAAAGGATGGGCCTCTGGAATAAAAATGGTTTATCACAAAAGTTGGGAAAACCCTAAAATGGTTTACGTTATTTTTGGGGCTGCGAAAATTGCAGGAAAGTCATAATAATTTGGGCCTGCTTAAACAGAAAAGCAGGACTTCTTATTTCAAAATAACTTTGGTAATGACACGTTCCCCGGAAACCGGGGTCACACGAAGCAGGTAGAGTCCCCTTGGACTGTCGCCCACTGAAATGGAAATTTCTTTCTCACCTTTAAACTCCACTTTTTTCTCAATCTGGCCGGTCATGTTTAGCAATTCAACTACTTTAAAATCTTCTTTTGTCCTCACATTCAGGACATCTGTGGCCGGGTTGGGCCATATCTGAGCCTCCTTCTCGGTTTCCGGGTCTCCAATTGCAGAAACATCTGAAGCAACCCATCCCCCGTCTACACCAACTCCACTTGCCATTGTCAGGGAAATCGACAACGCCATAAATGGAACAATCAGAGTAAATATCTTTAATGGTAAATTTTTTCTCATAGGCTTGTAAATCAAATTTACGGCTGAAATATAACAATTTACAGGTAAAAATCCAATTTTTAGCTTAGAGTTTGCTGAAAAAGTCAGTTAGTTGCAATTTGCGGGAGAAGCCGGTTTAAAGCCGGCTGGTGGGTGAGGTTAGCCGCAATTTATGAACACCCCGATAAATCGGGGTGCTATTCTCATAGATTCTTCTATATCAGAAGGATTTGTATCATATGAAATTAGCACCCTACTTCAGCAGGGTGTTTCAAAGAGGCTACAAAAACCCCTTTCAGCCCGCTTTACCCTGTGTAATATTTTTATAAAAGCAATTATTTGTTGATCAGAAATAATTACACGGGGTGAAGCGGGCTTCTCCCGCAAATTGCAACTAACTGACTTTTTAAGCAGGTCCTGCTTCAGAAGACTTCTCAAAATTCCAGTTTATAACTCACAAAAGGTATAGGACTATAGAAAAATTCGTTTTCTATCTCATTGTTTTTCAGATTATATTGCTTTCCCTGATACTGACGTCCTATAATGTTTTTAACCTGAAGGGCAAAAACTGAAGATGTGCGGATTTGGTTGATCCGGTAAGTAAGCGTAAAATCAGTAATGGGCTCCATCCATGAATGCCTGTCCGTAAAGGGTTGTGTCTCATCATAAATGACTTCCCCGGCCTGACGGGAGGCCTCTTCATCCACCGGATGGAACCAATATGGCCCCATGAAGGTGAATTTAAAATTGATGCCCAGTAGGTTTTTGTCACGAACATTCCATTCTTTCCCTCCCAAAAGGTTCAGTACATATCCGCCATCGTAGCGGGAGCGGTGTTCAACTCCATCCCCACCGGTATACCTGGAGTCGTACACGGAAGCTGTTGCCATGTAGTAGTAGCCGGCTTTCAGGAATCGTTCCAGGGTCAGATCCACCCCCTTGTTTGTTCCGGTTCCTTCATTCACCAATATTTTATCAAAGGTCCAGTTGCTGCGAAAATTCAACACCGAATAAGCTGTACCCTCTCCCACCGGTACATTATAAAGGGCCTGATAATAGGGTTCAATTTTCAGACGAAGATTTTTGGTGGGTGACCAATCGTATCCCAGAACAAAATGATGCGCTTTAGAGCGTTCCAGTTTTTCATTGGGCCGGGAAGTGGTGCCTGATTCCTCATCCTCTCGGGTCACATTATAAATAAACAGGGGCTCTGTCTGGCTGTGTCTGCCATACCCAAGTGAAAGGCGATGGCGGGGAAAGACATCCCAAGCTAAGGAGAGTCGTGGTTCCAGACAAAATTCCTCATTCAGCCGGAACCAAGAAGCATTGAAACCGGCAGTGACAGCAAGATTGCCGGTAGCCTTATATTTCCCCTGGGCATGTCCTTTGACCAACCAACTATCTCCGGACCCTTCAAGGAAACGTCCATAATTGCCGGTTTCAAAATCGCGGGCATCACCCTCCAGGTTGTAGAACAAATTATTGGCATCAATTCCCGTTTTGATGTTCAACCGTGAACCAGGCTTATGGGTCAATAAAGATGAAATGGCCAATTTTCCCTCCATCTTTTTCACGTTTTGTTTGGGATAAAGCTCATCCGGATTTTTCTCATCCAACCGGATCCGTTCACGGTATTGATGCTCTCCGGCATTAAGGGCCACCGTTGTCCGCCAATGTGTTTTTTCGGAAAGACTCTTTTTATGTGTAAGTCCGCCGGCTCCCATATTATAATGAAAATTCATCCGCTCCCGGTTTTCCGGATATTTCCATTTATCCACATCATCATACCCTGAAGATGTGCTTTCACTCAGCCCCCCGATTCCCCATAAGGAAAAATTTCCGGCTTTACCTGCCGGCATGTTAAGTTTAAACGAAAAATCCTGATAAACAGGCACTTCGGTTCCCCCGCTTGTTTCAGGTAAAACATCAAATACCAGCGCCATTGTGGAATAACGGTAATTGAAAAGAAAAGAGCCGTCGCCCCCTTCTTTGAAGGGGCCTTCGGCAGCCGCTTCAACACCCTGCACGCCTACCTGAGCTGCATATTCACGCTGGCGGTTGTTCCCATTTCTCAGCTTCATATCAAAAACACCGGCGGTGGCATTTCCAAATTCTGCCGGAAACGCCCCGGTATAAAAATCGGAATTGGCCAGCAACTGACTGCTGAACATGGTGAGTCCACCGCCCCCGGCCACATTGGCTCCGGAAAAGTGACTGGGAACAGGGATGTCCACTCCCTCGAGCCGCCACAACAGGCCTTTGGGTGCATTTCCTCTTACGACGATGGCATTCACGTTCACCCCCGCCGTGGTGACACCGGCAAAGTTACCGGCCATACGCCCGGGGTCATCCAGGGCACCGGCATAACGGCCTGCTTCTTCCACGGAAAAAGTGCGTGCACTCACGCTGGCCATACTGTTAATGGGCCGGTCTTTTCTGGTGGAAGCGGTGATTTCAACTTCTTCAAGCTCTGAGTAAGACTCCTCCATTTCAATTTCCAGAACAACTTCCTTTCCGGAGCCGACAACCAACTCGGGGATGACAGCCGGCTCATAACCCAGGTAACTCACCTTCAAAGTATACCGGCCCACCGGCACATCAACCAGTTTAAACCGACCCATGGCATCTGTAACGGTACCGATGTTTTCATCTTCCAAAACCACATTGGCATTGGGTAACGTTTCACGGGTAGAAGCATCTTTTACTACACCTCGTATCGTTTGGACGGGAGTCTGTCCTTTCGTTAAGGAAACAATAAACAGGAAGGCAAACAGAATTAAGGCAATATTTCTCATAAAATTGGCAATCGGGTTTGAATTTAATCGACCCAAAAATATGAAAATTAGATCTATCTGTAAAATCCTGATCTTTTGAATCAAAAAAAGCTGGCCTAAAACAGACCTGCTTTAAAAAGATGAAAGAAAGACTCCATCCTCAATGGGGTTGTAAAATTAATACATAAATTTTTTCATAGCCTTGTAAGCTTTATCGCCACAGACAACAGAGGGACCTCCGCCCATTGTAACAACTACACCAATGGTTTCCACAATTTCTTCCTGAGTGACCCCCGCCTCGATAGCTGAGTTTGTGTAAAAGGCAATGCACCCATCACATCTAATGGCTATAGCAATCCCAAGAGCTATCAACTCTTTATGCCTTACGGTCAAAGCTTTATCCTCTGTAGCTGCTTTATGCATGGCTCCAAAACCTTCTGCTATTTTAGGATTTTCTTCCGATAAAGTTTCAAAAAAATCGTAAACTGCTTTGGCTTGACCTGAATAATTACTCTTAGCGCTTTAAATTTTAAAAATTTCACTTGTTAAAAAAAAATTTTTTTAAGCCCACAAAGCCAAATGAAAAAACAGAAAAATTTCTTTCTAAAACGTAGCATTTCAGCCCCTCCCAAACTGGTTGAAGGATTCATCAGGAATTTTTAATCCCCAAAAGAGCACATACAAACTTACATCTCATTTCATGATAAATGTTAACGGATCGCACCAAAATTTATACTATTTTTGGACCGTTTTGCATCTGCCAAATCCCTGACCATATAGCTACAAAACACCTAAAAAACCGATAAAAGATGGGACAAAAACACCCAAAGGGACTTTACACCTTGTTTTTCACTGAAATGTGGGAACGTTTCAGTTATTATGGCATGCGAGCCCTGCTCATTTTGTACATGACCCGCCAGATTCTTTACGGCGACACTCAGGCTTATGGAATTTATGCAGCTTATGCAGCTCTGGTTTATGCCACCCCTTTCCTGGGCGGAGTCATTGCCGACCAGATCCTGGGATACCGGAAAAGCATCATCTTTGGTGCGGTATTGATGGCGATCGGTCACTTCCTGATGGCCATTGAATCCGATGTCTTTTTCTTTGGTGCGCTGGCGTTTATAATTATAGGCAACGGCTTTTTCAAACCCAACATATCTTCTATGGTGGGTGGCCTTTATGAACAGGGTGACAAACGACGCGACGGCGGATTCACCATTTTCTATATGGGCATTAACCTGGGGGCCTTTTTCTCGCCCCTGGCTTGTGGCCTGCTGGGTGAGCTGTTAGGATGGCATTACGGCTTCGGACTGGCAGGAATCGGAATGGTTGCAGGGTTAATTGTTTTCTTAAAGGGACAACGGAATATCAGCGCGGAAAATGGGGCGCCCCCCCATCCGGAGACATTGAAAAAGCCCATATTTGCAGGTTTCAACAAAGAGAAACTGGTCTATGCGGGCACCGTACTGATCATCCCGCTTCTGGCGTTGTTAATCTACAATTACCACCTGATGGACTACGTCCTGACACCCTTTGTCATTGTCGTATTTGCAGGCCTCCTCATCATGTCGTTTAAATTTCCGAAAGTTGAGCGGCAACGCATCTGGGTGATTCTGATCCTTGCTTTTTTCTCGATCACATTCTGGGCCCTCTTCGAACAGGCCGGAAGTTCCATCACCCTCTTTACGGAGAACAATGTCAATCGCGAGATATTGGGAATGACCATTCCCACCTCCGTTTTCCAGGCGGTCAACCCCTTATTTATCATCATATTTGCGCCCATATTTGCCTCCCTGTGGATCGCATTGGCCCGACGCAACAAAGAACCGAATACCACCATCAAGTTTTCGCTGGGCATCATCCAGTTAGGCATCGGATTCGGAATATTTGTACTGGGAGCCGGTTTTGCCGGAGATAGTGGATTGGTCCCTGTTATTTTCCTGCTTTTCGGGTATTTGCTCCACACCACAGGAGAGCTTTGTATCTCTCCCGTGGGCTTGTCAATGGTTTCACGTCTGGCACCAGCACGCCTGGTTGCCATGGTTATGGGCGCCTGGTTTCTTTCTTTCGCTATGGCCCAGCACCTGGGAGGTGCCATTGCCCAGCTCACATCCACAGAACGATTTATGGAAACGGGATTAACTTATGAACCTGCCACAGATTATACCGGTGAGGATCATGTTAAGCTGCGGACCTATTCTGTCAGTGAAGGAGACACGCTATATTCCGATCCTTTATCCGTAAACATTGAAGTAACCGAAGAAGAGACAGAAAACATTACAAACCCGCAGGACACTTTCCGTGTAAGCAGAGCCCTCAACCCCGGTGAGAAAACAAAAATCAACCTGAGGCATCCCTATATGGATCCCACCGGAAGCCTGACAGACATCTTGTTTGACGCTGAAGCAAAGTATGGGGACATCTCCCTGAACGGAGACACGCTCATTTACGAGGCCAAGGGGCCTGATCAAATCGGCGAAACCACCGTGCGGGACACATTGCGTTATCAACTTCAGGAAAAGGAATTGCCTGACCGCATCAACGACATCATGTTGATTCTTACCGTTTCAGAACGTGATGTATATACCCCCAAACTTGTTAAGAATGAAACTTCTGTAAAAGTACAAAGCGCAACAGTCATTCGAAAATCATTCAATACCATCAATGTTTTGGGATATTTCTATCAGCCCGACGGAAAAGATCTTGGAATCGATATAGTGGAAGAACCCCGCAACGGTTACGCACTTACCGGAAATATGCTCAATCCCTTTGTGGGACCGACCAAGACAATCCATGTTTACTCCACAGTGTTCTTTTACCTGTTTATTCTGGCGCTGGGTGTCGGCGTGGTTGTATTCCTGCTGACCCCGATCCTGAAAAAATGGATGCACGGGGAAAACTAATTGCATAAAGGATTTAAATATTAAAAAAGGGTTGTCCGTTTCATAAAGGGGACAGCCCTTTTTTTGTACTCTGCCGGTTTTCCCCTCCTTTCATGAAAACGGATAAATTTTTATCTTTGATAAAACAGAATCAGAATAATCATGCAAAAAATACTCAGTTCCAAAGCCATACAGGACATTGACGCTTACACCATCAAAAACGAGCCCATTTCCTCTATCGACTTAATGGAACGCGCTGCCACCCAGGCTTACAAATGGATTTCCCGTAATTTTCCATTCGAAGCTTTCAGTGTATTTGCCGGCCCCGGCAACAATGGAGGCGATGCACTTGCCATTGCACGAATGCTGGCCAATGAAGGGCGCCGCGTGATGGTCTATATGTACCGGACAGAAAGACTGTCGCCCGATGCCGCCACCAATTTGGCACGACTCATTGAAATTCCGGAAGTGGAAATCACGGATCTTTCCATCAGCCCCTTCCCGGAAGATATTTCGCCCAACATGGTGGCCATTGATGGGTTGTTCGGGTCAGGGCTCAACCGGCCACTCAACGAAAAAGCTGCAACCATTGTATCATTTATCAACAGAAATTTTTCCGATACAATATCAATCGATGTGCCGTCCGGTCTTTTTTGCGAAGACAACACCGGCAACCAGCGCGAAAACATCATCCGGGCCACCTCTACCCTGAGTTTTCAGATGCCCAAACTGGCTTTTCTTTTTCCTGAAAACCGCGATCAGGT
>JBNJDH010000008.1:0-22979 GCA_051744695.1 Bacteroidota bacterium
CCTTGCCCGACCTGTTCAAAACCGGCCGCTCGCACCAGCTGCCGGCCGTGGAGGCAGGTTGATTCTTGTCCGGGCGCCAACTCGACGATCACACCCCGTACGATGCGATCGGATCGCTGGTCGGAAACGCTTCGCCAGATGCGGGCGGACGCACCGATCGCCAACGCGAAGTCAAGAACGCGGTCTTCAAAATCCTCGACCCGATTGATGTCATTTAACCCGCCGCGGTAATGGATCGTGACGCCCATGTGTTTTACCCCCGTGATTTAATTATCAAAGATCTTGTTATTTTATTTTTGCCACTGTTTTACTGAATCCCTGAAACAGTGGCTTTTTTATGACCCGGCATAGAAGAAATCTGTCTTTACTTTTTCAATTTGAATGTCTATTTCTGATACAATTTATGGGAAATGATATAATCATAAATACCGGGCGGAACCAGAAAGCGCAATTGTTTCCCCTGCCTGATTCCTTCGCGGATGAATGTTGATGAGATGTCGAGCAGTGGAGGGTCGAATATGGTGGTTTTACCAGAGAGATGAGAGGGGTTCTTATTAACCGGGAAACCCGGCCGTGGGTAAACAGCTAATGGGTAATGCTCCAGGATTTCGTTTGATTCTATCCAACGTCCGATTGTTTGGAGGTTATCGCTTCCTATGATCAGCGAAAACTTGTGAGAAGGATAAGAATCAGAT
The DNA here is from genome assembly GCA_051744695.1 of Bacteroidota bacterium. GTDB lineage: Bacteria > Bacteroidota > Bacteroidia > Bacteroidales > Marinilabiliaceae > Marinilabilia. The sequence goes on from JBNJDH010000008.1 coordinate 696, forward strand.
AACTTACGAAGTGTGTGAATGGTGTAAGAGGGGCGGGGCAACTGGAATTCTATATCACTAGCAAAAAAACGAGGTTCTTCATTTGTGCCCAGGCGGGTCATCTCCAATCGGTGATGGGGAGGGGCGAGGTCGTTTTCGTTTTTGAAAGGATTTTGGGGGCTGACAATAAACCACAGATCATCGAAAGGGGCGTATTCCAGCAGGTAATTGGCCAGTGCCAGATGCCCGATATGAATGGGATTGAATGAGCCGAAAAGCAGACCTGTTTTTGTCATAGAGCAAATTTTTACTTCTCAATAAAATCTTTGACGATTTGCTCGGCTTCTTTATATGCCTGGTCGATCTGGTCGTTTACAATGATTTTGTCGAAAAACCTGGCATATCCGAGCTCTTTTTCTGCTTTTGCAACCCTTTGTCTGATGATTTCTTCACTGTCGGTGCCCCGTTGTTTTAACCTTTGTTCGATGGTTTGTAGCGAAGGGGTTTTAATGAATATAGCAAGGGCTTTATCCTCAAATTGTTTTTTTATGTTGGTGCCTCCCACTACATCAACATCAAAAACAGCTACTTCTCCATTGGCTGCAATTCTTTCTACTTCACTCTTTAGGGTGCCGTAGTAGATGCCTTCATAGACCTCCTCCCACTCCAAAAATTCATTGTTGTTTATTTTCTCCCTGAATTCGGCAGGAGAAAGAAAGTAATAGTCCCGGCCATGCTTTTCATTGTTCCGGGGAGAGCGGCTGGTTGCCGAAATAGAAAAGGATAGCCCGGGAATGTTTTCCATGAGATGTTTCACGATGGTGGTTTTCCCGGAACCTGAAGGGGCTGAGAAGATGATGATTTTTTCTTCCATGCTATAAGATGTTGAGAATTTGTTCCTTGATTTTTTCCAGGTCATCTTTCATCCGGACGATGATTTTCTGGATGTCGGGTTCGTTGGCCTTAGACCCCAATGTGTTGATTTCACGTCCCATTTCCTGGGTGATGAAACCGAGTTTTTTGCCAATCGGCCCCTCTTCATTCAGAGTCTCATCAAAATAATCAAGATGATTGTTCAGCCTGACTTTCTCTTCTGAAATATCCAGTTTTTCAAGATAATAAATCAATTCCTGCTCGAACCGGTTTTCATCGATGTTCTCGGTTGAAAATTCTTTCAGGTTTTCCCGGAGTTTTGTTTTTATTCGTTCCGTTCTTTTTTCCTCAAACGGGGGAATTTCTTTCAGGAGATTTGCAATACTGTCGTTTCTGTTCTTTATATCAGTAAACATCGATTCACCTTCCTGAATTCTGTAGAGATCGATTTGTTTGATGGCCTCCTGGAGGGTCTGAAAAATTTGCTGCCATTCCTCTTCATCAAGTTCCGGTTGTTCTGCTTTCAGAGTGTCGGGTAATGGCATGATCACCCTAAGATAATCGGTATTATTGTCCAGTCCCAGTTTTTCTGCAACACTCTTTAGTTGCTGGTGATAATTTGTAATGACTTCTTCATTGATCTGAGATATTTTATCCGGAACCATGGATTCTAAATAGAAAGTGACATCTACTTTACCTCTTTGGAGATGCCTGCTGATCTCGTTTCTGATGACAAGGTCTTTTTCACGGTAGAGGGCAGGAAGTTTGGCATTTACATCCAGTTGTTTGCTGTTGAGTGATTTAATCTCAATTGTAATGCGTTTTGTGGGAAGCTCGCATACAGCCTTCCCGAATCCGGTCATTGATTTTATCATGGAATGGATCGTTTTTTCTGTGTTTAAATATTGCAAATTTAGGTATTATTCCGGGAACCGGGCAAGGTTGTTGGCATACCAGCTATTTTTTAGGTGTTTCTTGTTTTACCAGCTGATGCATTTTTTCTTTTGTTTGTTAAATAGAAATAAGTTGTAATTCAGATTAATAAACCTGACCTTCAAATATTTTTCAAAAATGTCTAAGAAAAAAATTAAAAAAATGAACAAAAAATCACCCCCGGCGTTTAATTGATGTTTTTAGTTTCAAATTAATCTAAATTTAAATTAAGTGCCATGAAAAAGATGCATTTTAAAATGATTACAATGCTGCTAGTTGCCGGATCAGTTTTTTTTGCAGCGTGCAGCGAAGATGATGACAACAACAATGAGGAACCTCAGGAATCTAATACCATTGTTGATGTTGCGGCGGGGAATTCAGATTTTTCCCTGTTGGTTGATGCTTTGTCCAAAACAGGTTTAGATGAGGCTTTGGGTGATGAGACTGGTTCTTTTACAGTTTTTGCCCCTACCGATGAAGCTTTTACTGCTCTGCTGGATGAATTGGATGCCGAAAGTCTGGATGATGTTGCAGATGAAACATTGACTGAAGCTCTTTTGTATCATGTTGTCGAAGGTAACATGGGGTCTTCTTCTATTTCAACCGGTTATTACAATTCACTCAGCTCCGGGCCGGCTGAAGGATATAACCTGTCATTTTATGTGGATATGGATGATGCCCGGATTAATGACAGGGCTGATATCATTGAGACTGATGTTTCTGCAGATAATGGAGTGATTCATGTTATTGATGAAGTTCTTATACCCCTCTCGGTAACCGGACATGCAGTGGCTAATGAAAACCTTTCTGCACTGACTGGCGCTGTGACGAAAGCTGGTCTGGCAGAAACACTTGACAGCGATGAAAATATCTTCACCGTGTTTGCACCTGTTGATGCTGCTTTTGAAACATTTCTTTCCGACCTGGGTGTGACCCTGGATGATTTGACGGCTGAAGATCTGACCCCCATTTTGCTTTATCACGCTTTGGATGGTTTTGTTGGCGCTGATGATGTGTCCTCGGGATATTTCCCGACTTTGAGTCCTTCTCAGGAAAGATCAGCCAGTCTTCAGGTTACCGTGGATGACGATGGTGTATTTCTGAACGGGAATAAAGAAGTTATTATGACTGATGTTGTGGCGACTAATGGCGTGGTTCATGTCATAGATGGTGTTGTTCAACCCATGACGGTTGTCGATATAGCTGCAAATAATCCTTCTTTCAGCACATTGGTTGAAGCTGTAACTCAGGCTGAACTTGTAGAAACTTTGAATGGAGAGGGACCTTTTACCGTTTTTGCCCCGACCAATGATGCTTTTGATCAGTTATTTGAAGCATTAGATGTGAATGGTGTTGAAGACATCGATCATTCTACCCTTACCGATGTTTTACTTGCCCATGTTGTAAGTGGCAATGTCGCTTCCACGGATTTGACAAATGGTGAGGTGTCAACCCTTAATGAAAACAAAACCCTTGAAATCAATATTGATGACGGGGTTGTGATTGACGGAGAAATTAATGTGGTTCTTGCTGATGTGCAGGGAAGCAATGGTGTTGTTCATGCAATTGATCAGGTTATTGTACCGTAACCAAAAATGAGTGTTTGTTGAAAGCCCCTGTGAAAGATTTTTCTCTTTTACAGGGGGCTTTTTTCTTAAATTCAATTTGTTCTTTATTTTTGCAGTTGGCATGAACAAATTTGACAAGCGTCCGTTTAGTATATGAAAATTATCTGATAGAATATGGCCATTTATTCCATAAAGGACCTGGAAAAGATTTCCGGGATAAAAGCCCATACCATCCGAATATGGGAACGCCGCTATGGGTTGATTCATCCCCGACGGACATCCACGAATATTCGTTATTATACAGATGCTGATCTGAAGAAGCTACTGAATATCTCGATCCTAAACCAGAACGGGTTCAAGATTTCCAAAATTGCCAATCTGGATGATAAGCAGTTGCGTGACAGGGTTTTGGATCTTTGCCTGGATGCCCGGAACAATAATGTTCAGATCGAGAGTCTCATGGTATCGATGCTTGAGCTTGATGAACACAAATTTCTGAATGTTCTTTCGGGAACGATCATTAAGTTTGGGTTCGAGGAGACAGTGGAGCATGTTTTGTTTCCTTTTCTGGAGCGTATAGGAATGTTGTGGCAGGCTGGTACTATCAATCCTGCCCAGGAGCATTTTATTTCCAATCTGGTTCGCCAAAAACTGATTGTAGCGATTGATAATGAGATGCAGAATATGACCGTTAATGGTCCCCGGGTCGTTTTTTTCCTTCCTGAAGATGAGCTACATGAGGTTGGGTTGTTGTTTTTTAATTTTATTGCCCGCAAAGAAGGGCTTGATGTGGTTTATTTGGGTATGTCTGTGCCACTTGCCGATTTGAAGCTTGTTCATCAGGTTCGCCCTGCCGATGCTTTTTTTACTTCCTTTGTTGCGGCCCGTGATAAGCGGGAGCTTGAGCGTGAGTTGCAACAGTTGAGAAATTATTTTCCTCAAACCCCTTTTTTCGTGAGCGGTTTGCAAATTAAAGAACAACGGCCGGCACTTCCCGATGATTTTACTGTTATTTCTTCAGTTAAAACTTTTAGAGAACGAATTAAGCTTTTGAAATATACGGATTAATGTGTGAATGCACAATTAGCCTCATAAGGCCTGCGAACATTTGTTGCTGAAGTACACATTATCGTTCCTTCTCTTTTCTTGTATCGTAAACACCTTTATTTTTCCATCTTCCTGATAAGTAGTAACTTACCGTACCAATTAGTCCGATGGTCCAACCTCCCGGAATTGCCCACCATATGCCGGATGGTCCGAAATGGTTTGATAAAATGGCAGCCAGTGGAATTCTTATTACCCATAGTGAAATCAGGGTTATGAACATTGGGATCATGGTGTCTCCGGCTCCTCTTAAGGTACCATGCATGGTGAACATTGTGGCAAAAACCGGGTAAAAGGAGGAAATGATGATTAGATATTTGCGCCCATGCTCAATGACTTCCTCACTGTCGGAAAAAAGTGACATCAGGGACTCGCCAAAAAATATGACGCCAGTTAGAACCACAAGAGAGATGCTCCAGGAAATAAATAAAGTGGTTCGAAGTCCCTTTCGAATTCTGTCGTAACGGCCTGCTCCCAGGTTTTGTCCAACGAATGCTGCAAGTGCTGATGCCAGATTCATGGCCGGCATAGCAGCCAGAGCATCTATCCGGCTGGCTGCAGTGTAAGCTGCCAGCACAGGTGTTTCAAAATCGTTGATGATCCGGATCATGGCCATCATTCCAAGGGCTACAAAACTTTGCTGGAATCCGGTGGGAAGACCTATGCGGGTGCTTTGCCGGAATATTTTCCAGTCGAAATTCATAGCTGTCCAACTGAAATGAATCAAATGATCGCGCCTGTTCAGGACAATGATCGCTGTTAAAAAAGCACCCCCCTGGGCCACAATGGTGGCAATGGCTGCTCCTTCAATACCCCACCCGAAAACCATGATGAAAAGCAGATCGAAGCCGATGTTGGTGATGGTCGATATGGTGAAAAATATAAGGGGTGTTTTGCTGTCACCCATTCCCCTTAATATGGAGGCAGTGCTGTTAAAACCAAAAAATATTACTAACCCCGACATGTAGATGGAGAAATAGCTTACGGCCTCTGGCATTACATCGTCACCTACGTGTAGCAGGGTAAATATCTCGCGGCTGAAGATAATGCCCGTAAGCGAAAGAACGATTGAAGCAAAGAATACAAAAATGTAAATGGTTCCTATTGCTTTTTTTACCTGGTGGTAATCTTTGGCCCCGAAATATTGACTTATAACGACAGTCGCTCCGCTCCCGATGCCGATAACAAAGGCAATAAGTGTATAAAAAATAGGGAAAGATGCTCCAACAGCCGCAAGTGCCTGATCTCCCAGTACCTTTCCTACAATGATCGAATCAACCACATTATATAATTGCTGAAAAAGGTTGCTGATCACCAAAGGAACCGCAAAGCGTAGTATAAGGCGTCCTTCCGGTCCGTGGGTTAAATCCTTCATTCGTTTCGGTTTTCGGTTTTAAATTATTAACCGTTTAAATATGAGGGGGTGTGATGTTTGGATGCGAAATTTTTATAATTGTATTCCCCATCCGTTTCTGGTTTATCCTTTTTGAAATTTTGTAATGTTCCGTATTTCAATTACCTTACGCTGAAAGTTTTACCTGTTTAGAAAACAGAAAGTCAGTAATTTAATGCTGATCACTTGTCCTTGCTCGTTCTTATGTATGTATTGAAAATCCCCAATTGCAAAACTATGGAAAATATGTGGGTTGAAAATTGTGTTTTATAAAAAGGGAAAATGCACAATTTTTGTTTACTAAAAATGTTTTTTCAATTGAGGCGAAATGCTTTATTTTTGCCTTTTGAAAAGTATAATCATGGTGAAAAGGGTTGGTTTTTTATTTGCATTACTTTCATTTTTGCTAGTTGGGAAGGCGCAGGTTTTGCAGATTGATTCTGTTGAAGTTCAAATTATTATTCCTGATCAGTATCGAGAAGATTACAAAGAGCAACAGGATTCGGTAGGAAGGAGTGATCAGCCAGAGTTGTTGAGATATTTTCAGCGAATTGACTCCATGTTGCCTGAAGAAAGAAGGATCTTTTCTTCCTCGGGGCAGATTAGCATAGAGACAGAAAATCCTTACAATCGTATGGCCAGGCCGGTCATGAAGTATATTACAGGTTTGAAACTTTTGGCTAACCAGAAGATTGAAAAAGATTCTCTTTTTAATCCCTATCTTATATCCACCAATTGGCCTGAAGGCAGAGAATATAAGCCTTTTGCCTTTTCTTTGAAATACCGAACACCGGATTACGGTGATGTGGCCGATTTTGAGCCAAGTGCGACACTTGAGGGTCAATCCACTTTTGCTGAATTTCTTCAACATCCGCTGGGTGCAGATACTTTGATAAACGTGACTGAGACCTCTCCGGTTCGTGAATCCATGGAACGACTTCTCATTGAAAAACCCGGGGCTGCGGAAGAGGTTTGGGACAGCATTCCGGATCCTCCCGAATTTTCATCCAATGAAGAACGAATTATCAGACGATCCGTTTTTGAGGGCATTGGCGATTTTCAAGGATGGGAATCTCCCGATACTGAAAAGGAGATTGAGAAAAAAGAAGAAATGGAAAGAGCGTGGAAATATGGAGGAACTGAAAATATTCAATTTTCTCAGGGCTTTGTCGAAAATTGGGCAAAAGGAGGAGAAAACAGTATATCACTGCTTAGTGATCTTCGGCTTCATGCAGATTATTCCCAAGAAAATATTGAATGGGAAAGTTATGGAGTACACAAACTAGGCATTCTCAATACCGAGGATAAAAAAATGCGGGTTAATGACGACTTGCTTGAATTAAATTCAAAATTTGGATTGAATGCTAGTGAAAAATGGTTTTACAGTGGGCTTCTGAATTTTAAAACACAGCTTTTTGATGGATACGAAAGTAGTGACGCAGAGAAAGAAAACCCCATATCAGGATTTATGGCCCCCGCTTATATGACCATGGCCCTTGGAATGGATTATAAGGAAAAGAATTTTACTCTTATGCTCTTGCCGTTTACGTCAAAAATGACGGCTGTGGTTGATACTGTAAAATACGATCAGACACGATATAAAGTTGATGAAGACCGGAAAATGGATTACCTGGGCGGAGTCTCCTTTGTCAATAATTTTACCTGGGAAATTAATGAGGATTTTAATCTGGCATCAAAGATGGATGTCTTTTACGAATACATGAAAAGCAATGAAGAAAATCAGATTCAGGGCGAATGGGAATTGATTCTGGATATGAATATCAGTGTTTTTATGAGTGCCCGAATAAGTACATCTATGAGGTATTACAGCAACGAATCTGACAAATTACAATTGAAGGAAAATCTAAGTATTTCCTTCAATTACAGATTTTGATGGTAGGATTGTTCCTTCTTATTATTCATGGGGATAAAGAGTTTTTTACAAAAAGAGTTGCAAAAAATGTTGGTTCCGCCCCTTGTTGAGGGTGACACAATTTCTATTTTTTTAAAGAAGTGCTTTAACTTTGTTTAACTGAAAACTTATTTTTCACCCGATAGAATCATATTACATTTGTAAGAGAAAAGCAAAAGGGGTTTTTCATAGGTTTAGGTAAGGTAAGGTTAATTAGGTTAATCAAAAAGAGCAGGAATGAACTCCTGCTCTTTGTTATCTTAGGATTCGATGTAAAACGAGAAATCCCGAAACCGGAAGTCAAAAGCGATTTTGTGTTTTGTTTAATTTTAACACCAGGTCTATTGACTTCGGCACGAGCTTTGTTTATATTAGATTAAGTTTTCTCATAGTTTAGGGTTAGGTTTGGTTAATGGAGGGCCGTCCGTTTTTAACGGGCGGCCCTCTTTTGGTGGGATGTTGTTGTTATTTTTGAAATGGCTGGACCGTTAATTGATTGCCTTTGTATTTGGCTTTTTTGAAAGCGCGGACTAGCTCTTTTTCATAATTCCCGTCGACTTCAAAAATGGTGTATTTCTTTTGAATGTCTATCCTCCCGATTTTAATCTTGTGTTCGGGGGTGTGCCTGTTGATGATATTGATCAAAAGATCGGGACGAAGGTTGTTTTTGTCGCCAAGATTAATGGAGAAACGAGAAAATTTTTGCCCTTTACGACCGGTTTTGGAACGTGGTTGATTGCGATCAGGCTTTGACCCGGCATTTCTTGCAATGTTGTTCAGATCTGGGGCATGTTTGTATTCTTCATGGACTCGTGAAAATTCTTTTGCCATAAATCGATGCAGAAGTTCGTTTCGGGTGAGATGCCCGATTTTTTCTTCAATGATTTGCTCATAGCCATCCATTGGACTATTGTCAGTGTTATCTTCATTTTTTGCAAGGAGGTCCAAGTAATTGCTGAGGCGATGACTGAAAACTTCTTTACCTGCTGGCACCATTTCCCTGGTTAATTTTTGGTTGATCTGTCTTTCCAGCATTTTGATTTTTCGTTGTTCACCCGGCGAGATTATGGCCATAGAAATTCCGGATTTTCCCGCTCTTCCTGTCCGTCCGCTGCGGTGAACGTAATTCTCCGGATCGTCCGGAATATGGTAGTGAATCACATGAGTGAGTTCCGTTACATCCAGCCCGCGTGCGGCTACATCGGTAGCGATCAGCAACTGCAGGTGTTTTTTTCGGAAACGATTCATAACCTGATCGCGTTGGGCCTGAGAGAGATCCCCGTGAATGGAATCTGCGTTATAACCGTCCGCAATAAGCTTGTCGGCAATATCTTTTGTCTCCTGGCGGGTTCTGCAGAATACAAGACTGTAAATATCCGGATTTATGTCGGCATATCTCCGAAGGGCCTGGTATGTTGTTGCCGGCGATGTTACCATGTAGCGGTGATCAATGTTTTCTGCTGTTTTATTTTGAGATGTTACACTGATCTTTTGTGGCGTATTCATGTAACGACCTGTCAATGAAGCAATATCAGGAGGCATGGTGGCTGAGAATAGCAAAGTTTGTTTCATGGCCGGTGTTTTGGCCAGTATGGCGTCCATCTCATCTTTGAAACCCATTTTCAGCATTTCATCTGCTTCATCAAGTACAAGGAACCGGATGTTTGACAGGTCAAGTTTGTCTCTGTTGATCAGGTCGTTTACGCGGCCGGGCGTCCCTACTACTATGTGACACCCTCTTTTCAGAGCGCTGAGCTGCTTAAAAATGGGCTCTCCTCCATATACAGCAACTGTTGAAACCGGAAGGTCGTGGCTGAGACGCTCTATGTCGTTTGAAATTTGGAGGCATAATTCGCGTGTGGGGCAGAGAACAATGCTTTGGATATCTGTGTTTTCTGTGTCGATCTGGTTGAGGACAGGGAGTCCGAATGCCGCTGTTTTGCCAGTGCCTGTCTGGGCCATGGCCACGAGATCGTTGGTTGAATCCAGTATGTGAGGAATGGTCCTTGCCTGGATCGGAGTAGGGGTTTCAAATCCCATTTTTTCAAGGGAAGAGAGCAATTCGGGGCGAAGCCCCATTTCTGTGAAATTTTGCATGTATGGTATTTTAATAAGTCATTAGGCCAAAAAAAGCCTTATAATTTTTCGATTTTTTACAATAATCCGTTAAACTTTTATAAAAAACTGTCGATCAATGGTTTGAGGTTGCCACGTTCAATAGATAACAATCTTTTTTCAATATGATATAATTTATCTAGCCTCCAATATCTCAAATCTAACGATCAATTGTTATTAAGGATTTTCCTTTTCAATCAATGCATTTGATTTTTTCGACATACGCTTGGAACCATTCTTAGATTTAAAGAATGGTTTTCTGGTCCAACATGTTCAGCATTGAAAGGCATTCTCTGGTGTTTACCTGGTTTAATCCGGAGTATCTACTTTGAGCAGACCTCCGTTTGTTTCCCGGTCATGAAGTTTCTTTAGAGAATGTGTTTTGTTGTTTGAACAGCCAAAAAAGAAACGTGATCCCGAAATTGAGTTTCACGTTTATTTTACCATCGCCATCTTTTTTGGTAGTTGTAACGTGAAGATGCTCATTATTTTTTGAAAGGAGATTCAAATTCTCCAATCTTTTTGGCAGGAAGAAAACTGTCGTTGCTTTATCGCTAATTTGGTAAATCCGGTTTTTGAAAGAACCGGTTTTTCTTAATGCTTTTGGAAGACAACTTTTCTTTATGCAGGTGCAAATGTACATTGTTTGTTTTGGAAAAAGGCAGCCTTCATGATAAATTAAATATAATTAACATTAAAGGCTCGTAAGTCAGCGAATTACATGAGATGCCCGAGGTGGATTTGTTTCGCATATTATCATTTCGAACGATTATGGAATTATTGATGAAGCAATCTCCCACTGTTTACATAAATTCCCCGGACAATAGTGGTTTGTTTTTTATATATTTAAGAATTGGATTACGAGAATATCTGTTGTCTTCACGGTCATTCTTAGAAAAAACTTATATTTGCACTATTAACACACCAGAACAGAATGGCTAAAAATACCGATAATAAGGAGTTTGAGTTTTTTATTGACAGTACATCTGATGTGCCGAAGTTCAGGCAATTGGTTGAAGCTGTAAACAATGCTATTTCGCAGAAGCGATTAAGTGTTGGTGATCACCTTCCTTCTGTCAATCATGTTTGTAATAGATATAAGTTATCCCGGGATACCGTTTTTAAGGCATATTCCATGTTAAAAGACCAGGGGGTTATTGAGTCGGTTCCCAATAAGGGGTATTTTATTGCCCGGGAGGTTCGAAGAGTTTTTCTGTTTCTGGATACATTTAAGGCATATAAGGAAGTTCTTTACGATTCTTTTATTAAAAATCTACCCGAAAATGTCATCGCCGACGTGCATTTTCATCATTATAAACCAGATGTTTTCAGAAAACAAATTGAAGAAAACCTTGGGAAATATGCCAAATATGTTGTGATGCCGTTTGATCATCCTTCCATGGAAGATACCCTCAATTTGTTGCCGGATGATAAACTTTTGCTGATTGACTGGAAAATTTACGCCAAAGAAACACACAATGTATTGTATCAGGATTTTGGTCTACCTGTGCTGGATGAACTTGAAAAAGTGCTTCACCTGTTAAGGAAATATGATCGGTTGATTTTTGTTTATCCGGAGTATACAAACCATCCTTATGAGACTGTGGAGTATTTCAAAAAATTTTGTCGGAAGCACCATTTTAAATATGAAGTACTTCAGGATAGCAACCATTTTGAAATTCAGAAAGGTGTTGCTTATTTCAGTGTAAGTGACCGGATATTGGGGCGTTTTCTGGAGCAGACCCGTGAAAAAGGACTTGAGCCTGGTGATGATGTTGGGTTTATTTCATATAACGAGACCCCTATGAAAAAATTCATTTACAAAGGAATCACAGTTTTATCCACCAACTTTCAGATGCTTGGGCAGAAGGCTGCTGAATTTGTTTCCAATGATGAACCCATGAAAATTTGTGTGCCAACTACAATTAGAGTGCGGGAATCTCTTTGATATCCCGCAAAAAATTTTGATATTTACGCCAACAAACCAGAACAGAACAGATAATTAAATGAAGTACACACTTGGATTTGACATTGGCAGTTCCTCAGTCAAAGTAAGCTTGCTTGACATTGAAAAAGGAACCAGCGCCGGTTCTGCCTTTTACCCAAAGACAGAAATGCCCATTTCAGCCCCGCATCCCGATTGGGCAGAGCAATCGCCCGAGGAGTGGTGGGATAATTTGAAACAAGCTTTGAAAGAAGTATTAAATACATCTGATGTAAAAGCCTCCGAAATCAAAGCCATTGGGATTACCTACCAGATGCACGGGCTTGTAGCCCTTGATAAGAACGGGGAAGTGGTGAGACCTTCCATTATATGGTGCGACAGCCGTGCTGTTTCCTATGGACGGGAAGCTTTCCAAAAGTTGGGAGAGGAGTGGTCACTGAATCATCTGCTCAATTCTCCCGGCAATTTCACTGCATCTAAATTGAAATGGGTAAAGGATAATGAGCCCGAAACGTTCAATCGGATCGACAAGATCATGTTGCCCGGGGATTATATCGCCTACCGTTTGACCGGTGAGAAAACCACAACTCTTTCAGGTCTTTCGGAAGGGATTTTTCTGGACTTTCAAACTGATGATGTTTCGAAAGTGTTGCTTGATCATTTTGGTTTTTCAAAAGATTTGCTCCCCCCCAATACCGGCACTTTTTCCAACCAGGGCACCCTGGATTCAAAAGTGGCTGAAGAGCTTATAATTGAAGCAGGTATTCCGGTGGCCTACAGGGCCGGTGATCAACCCAATAACGCTTTTTCCCTGAATGTGTTGGAACCCGGTGAGGTGGCCGCAACTGCCGGCACCTCCGGTGTGGTTTACGGCGTCAGTGATCAGTTGGCACCGGATCCCCGCTCTCGTGTGAATACATTTGCACATGTCAATCATACCCGTGAACAGCGCAGGTTGGGTATTCTCTTGTGTATTAACGGAACCGGGATTCTTAATGCCTGGCTCCGGAATAATACTGCAGCTGATATGGATTATGGCGCCATGAATGATCTGGCCATAGAAGCTCCTGTTGGTGCTGAAGGCTTGCGGGTTTTCCCCTTCGGAAATGGTGCAGAAAGAGTGCTTGAAGATGCCAATCCCGGGGCCGGAATGCACGGACTGAACTTTAATATCCATAAAAAATCCCATTTGCTCAGGGCCGGACAGGAAGGTATTGCTTTTAGCTTCCGTTACGGTATGGATATCATGCACAACATGGGCGTGAATACCAAGGTTATCAGGGCCGGAAAAGCCAATATGTTTTTAAGCCCCTTGTTCAGGCAAACGCTGGCAAATCTTGCCGATGCTTCTATTGAACTTTATGATACGGACGGTTCTCTTGGGGCGGCGCGTGGAGCAGCTGTTGGTGCCGGTATCTGGAACAATCCTGCTGAGGCTTTTGATAATCTAAAGAAACTCGAAACCATCTCACCTGATGGTGAAAAAGAAACTCTGATGGGGCATTATGAAGATTGGAAAGAACAATTGTATAAACTTTTAAAATAGCAGAACAATGGATGTATTAACTGGAAAAAAAGAATATTTTCCCGGTATCGGGAAGGTTAAGTATGAAGGGCCGGAATCTAAGAACCCTTTAGCATACAAATGGTATAAAGAGGATGAAGTTGTTGGTGGCCAGACCATGAAAGAACATTTTCGTTTTGCCATGGCTTATTGGCATTCAATGACCGGTGCTGGTGGCGATCCTTTCGGGGGGGGCACCAAAAGTTTCCCCTGGGATGATGCATCTGATCCCATGGAGAGAAATAAAAACCGGATGGATGCTGCTTTTGAATTTATGACCAAAATGGGCATGCCCTTCTGGTGTTTCCATGATATTGATGTAGCTGAAGACGGTCCTGTTAAAGAAATTGAAGAGCGTCTGCAAAAGATGGTGGAGTATGCTAAGGAAAAGCAGAAAGCCACCGGCATTAAACTGTTGTGGGGAACCGCTAACGTTTTTAGTAACCCTCGTTACATGAATGGTGCAGGCACCAATCCTGATTTTAACGTGACGGCTCATGCTGCTACCCAGATTAAAAATGCAATTGACGCCACGATTGAACTTGGTGGAGAAAATTATGTTTTCTGGGGTGGTCGTGAAGGATATATGAGCCTTCTGAACACCAAAACCAAGCGTGAAAAGGATCATCTGGCCCAACTTCTTACTATGGCCCGTGATTATGGCCGTAAGAACGGTTTTAAAGGAACATTCCTGGTTGAGCCTAAACCCATGGAGCCAACTAAGCACCAGTATGATTTCGACACCGAGACTGTCATTGGTTTTCTTCGTCACTATGGGCTCGACAAAGATTTTAAAGTGAATGTGGAAGTGAACCATGCAACTCTGGCACAGCACACCTTCCAGCATGAACTTGAAATGGCTGCCAATGCAGGTCTTCTTGGTAGTATAGATGCCAATCGTGGCGACTATCAAAACGGATGGGACACCGACCAGTTCCCCATCAATTTGTATGAAACTGTTGAAGCCATGTTGGTCATTCTTGAAGCTGGTGGTTTCTCAACCGGCGGTGTTAATTTCGACGCCAAACTTCGCCGCGAATCTACCGACCTGGAAGACCTATTCATCGCACATATTGCAGCTATGGATGTTTTTGCCCGTGCATTGAAGTCAGCTCATCGCATTTTGACTGAGTCTGATTATAAAAAATGGCGTGATGGACGGTATGCTTCTTTCGACAGTGGTAAAGGTGTCGATTTTGAGAAAGGCAAACTTTCACTTGAAGACATGCGCAAGATTGCTCTTGAGCATGGTGAACCTGCAACCATCAGTGGTAAGCAAGAGATGTATGAACAATTGATCAATATGTATATCTAAAGTTTAGCTGGTTTTCCTGAAGAAAAGCGGGGGTGGTGTTTTTTTTATAGTGGTGTGCCACTCCCCTTTTCCGAAGGAAAAACTATATTTTAGATGGATTAACCCGCCCCTAAGTGCAACGATGATGCTTTTGTGGCAGGGAAGAGTGATTAAGGTTTTTTTCTGTCACCAGCGATGAAGAATCAATTCACGCATAAAAGTTGAATTTAACATGGAAGGACAAAATAAATTTTTTGTAGTTGCCATTACTCTTGTGGCGACTTTGGGAGGGCTCCTCTTTGGTTACGACACTGCTGTTATTAGTGGTGCCGAACAAGCTGTTCAGGCCTACCTGGTTGAACCACAAGGATTGAGCTCCTGGATTCACGGGGTTACAACCTCCAGTGCTTTAATTGGGTGTATTATTGGCGGCTTTCTTTCAGGAGTTTTGGCATCCCGATTTGGGCGAAAGCATTCATTGCAGTTTGCAGCTGTCCTTTTCTTTATTTCTGCTTTGGGCTCAGGTTTTCCCGAAACCTTCTTTTTCCCAAAAGATGATCCGACCATTGGACTTTTGGTCATGTTTAATTTTTACCGAATATTAGGAGGAATTGGGGTAGGTTTGGCTTCCGCCCTGAGTCCGATGTATATCGGTGAGATTGCACCAGCCAACATTCGCGGTAAATTGGTCTCTCTAAATCAGTTTGCTATTATTTTCGGTATGTTGGTTGTTTATTTTGTAAATTGGGGCATTGCTCATGGTCAAACTGAAGAATGGATCAATCAGGTAGGCTGGAGAAGGATGTTTCTTTCGGAGACCATTCCGGCCGGACTTTTTGGTTTGCTTTTGTTTCTTGTGCCCGAAACACCTCGTTATCTTGCTCTGAAAGGAGATAATGACAAGGCCCTGGATGTTCTGACCAAAATTAACGGTACCCAACGGGCCAAAGAAATCCTTGGTGAGATTCGTCAAACGGTGGAGCATCATTCCGGCAAATTGTTTTCTTTTGGCAAAACGGTTATTGTTATAGGTATTTTGTTATCAGTTTTTCAGCAGTTTGTAGGTATCAACGTGGCACTTTATTATGCACCTCGTATTTTTGAGAGTATGGGAGCTGCCAAAGATGCTTCCATGATGCAGACGGTGATCATGGGAGTCGTGAATGTGGTATTTACCGTTATCGCTATTTTTACGGTAGACAAATGGGGACGGAAACCTCTGTTAATTGTTGGTTCTGCCGGTATGGCAGTGGGTATGTTTTCTATTGCTGGTCTGGCTTATTTCGAAATCATTGGTATCAGTACGCTTGTATTTATCATTATTTATACTGCCTCGTTTATGATGTCATGGGGCCCAATTATCTGGGTTCTGATTGCAGAAATTTTCCCCAATAAGATTCGTGGAAAAGCTGTAGCACTTGCCGTGGCTGCACAGTGGACTGCCAACTATTTGGTGTCATCCACTTATCCGGGCATGATGGAATTCAGTAGCGCTATGACGTATAGTGTATACGGAATTATGAGTGTGCTGTCTCTGTTGTTTGTCTGGAAGTTTGTTCCTGAAACCAAGGGTAGAACTCTTGAGGATATGGAAGAAATCTGGGCAAAGAAGAAGTAATAAACCGGCATGTATCTTCGGGTAGTGGTAATGTATCACTGCCCATTTCCATGATCAACAAGTAGATTTAATAAAACTGAGAGCTGAAAACCTTTGGGGGTTTCGGGTCTCAGTTTTTTTTGGCCTTAAAGTAAGTGGTATAAATAGAGATATTATTCAGGCTGATGAATCCCTTTTAGTTCTGTAGAATGGCAAAAGGGACAGGATTGCAACGGATTGGGTGCTGTGGTTAGTTTAGAGCACTTGTTACATCGGACCCAGTAGTTTTCAGATACGTATGTGCCTCCTTCTATTAAAATGGCTTTGCCCTCTACCATGGCTTTGGCAATGGTTTTTCTTGCTTGTTTATATACACGAGTGAAGGTAGGGCGGGAAATGTTCATCCGGGAAGCTGCTTCTTCCTGGTTCATATTCTCGTAATCAATTAACCTGATGGCTTCATATTCCTCGAAGAATAGAATCACCTTGTCGAGATGCCTCATTTTTATGCCAAATGGCTTGAACCCCTCCATTGCAGGTGGTGATTCTATCTTTCTATGTCTTCGACGATTTGGCATTCGGTTTTTTGTGGGTATGATTTAACTTGCCTTCTGAGAATTTTATGTCTAGCGCTATTGTCCGGAGAATTTTTTCAAACAATGGTAGGTTGCTTCACCGGACACCAGTGTTTGCAAATATAAGTTTTTTCAGGGAAAAGGGGAGAACTAGAAAAATTTGGTTTTGAACATTTGTTCGTTTCAGCGTTAAAATTATATCTTTGCAACAAGATTTTGATAGTAAGGAGAAGTTATTATTTTTCGAAAAAGCTTTATCCAGAAAACGGTATCATGGCACAGGAAGAGTTTAACAATTCTGCCGAAACCCGGCAATGTAAAATGGTGTTTCCCGGTACGTTAAATGCCAACGGGACTTTGTTTGGCGGTGAAATGCTAAAGTGGATGGACGAGGTTGCTTTTATTACAGCCACTAGAGTTACCCGCCAAAAAATGTTTACTGCCAAGGTCAATGAGATTGAATTTATTGAACCGGTTTATGAAAACTCTATCGTAGAGATTGTTGGAAACCTGAAGAAAATCGGGCCGGTAAAACTGGAAATCTCTGTTTCTTTGTTTGCTGAATCCCTTCATGAATCCGGACAGCAAAAAGCTGCTGAGGCTGTATTTGTTATGACAGCGCTGGACGAAAATAACAGAGTCAGACGTTTGTCTTATCCTGCTTTGACAGAATCATTCTGAAACAGGAATTGCTCTGATGGAAAGTAAAAAGCTTGATCGAAAACTTTCCTCCTATAAAGAACTGCAATTTTGTGGTGTGGAAAAGTTGGAGGGATAAAGTTTTGCTATTATTCGGGTTGTTGGTGGCTTAAAATCATTAACTGATAATTAACCAGGGTAAAAATAGCTCCTTAAGTTTGGAATTTAATTGAACATTTGTTCAATTTGTGGTGAACATTAATTGAATTGTGGAATTAAAAATGGAAGAATATGCCAGCAGGAGATAAAAGCGGACCGCTGGGACAAGGTCCCCGCACCGGACGAGGTAAAGGATTTTGTAGTGGAAATTCTGCACCAGGCTATGCCAATGAAGAAAACCGCAGAGGCGCGGGTCGTATTCAGGGTGGAAATGGCAATGCTCCCGGACGTGGAAAAGGTCGGCGAAACGGAGGCGGGTTAGGTCGTGGACGGTTTTAACTCGTTCATGAAATTTAAATTGCAATAATTCAGTTTTCTGAAGAAAGAACTCATCGAGTGGACCGGTTGTTGCTTTTGTTCGCTTTATGATTGATGTCAGCCGGCCGGAAATTTTTGCATAGCGTTTTGTTGACGGCCGGCTGTTTTTTCAAAATATGGGTTGATTATTTATCTCAGCCATTAATAAAAATATTTACAAATAAATTACAATAGATCGTTAGATTATTAGATGTAAGATTTAAGAAAACTCGTTTAACACTGATATACTGTAATTTAAACGGGGAAACGCCGGAATTTTAAACAATTGAATTACAAGGTATTACAAAAGTATAACGGACTAATAAAATTAGGATGAAGCAAAAAATAGCAATTCCTGTGGTGGATGGATGTCTGAGTGCCCACTTTGGACACTGTCAGCATTTTTTCATGGCAGAAATCGATGGGGGTTCCATTCAGCAGATATTCGAAGAAGAACCCCCGCCTCATGCACCGGGTGTTATTCCGCGTTGGCTAAATGAAAAAAACGTTGATGTGGTGTTGGTCGGAGGCATTGGGCAAAAAGCATTGGCTCTTTTTCAGCAATATAATATCCGTCCGATAATTGGAGTGCCTTCTGCTTCACCATACGAATTGGTGGAAAATTATCTGAAAAATGAATTGCCAGAAGGCGTGAATCAGTGTAGTCATTAAAGTGAGTTTTGCATTATGATAGATGTAAATTGCATTGGTTGTTCTCAGAAACAAGCCTGGCGGTTTTTTGAAAAGTTTAATGTGCCCGAGAACCGGCGTCAATACCTTAATGATAAGTTTAACAGGTTTTTGGAGAAGGAAGGGGTTCTTTATCCGTCTCCGTACAGTGCTCAATATCTGAACCAACTCATCAGGGAAGAGACCGGGATTGATGACCTTTTCCGGGAAGAAAAGCAATATTATAATGGTTTGTTGCTTGAGCGTTATCCCGGGCTGAAAAAGGAAGTCCTGAGTAGTCCTGATCCCCGGCAGGCTGCACTAAGCTACGCTTTGGCAGGTAATATTATTGATTTTGGTCCGCCTCAAGAGTTTGATCTGGACAAAACATTTCGTGAAGCACTCGATAAAAAGCCGGCCATTGATGATTCAGAATTGTTATTTTCTGAAATAGACAAGGCCGATATGGTTTTGTATATTGGTGACAATGCCGGTGAGATTGTTACCGATAAGTTATTTATTGAAACCCTCGGGCATTCCAATGTCATTTTTGCCACAAGGGGTGGGGTTGTGCTGAATGATGTAACCCAGGATGATGCCCTGGAGGTTGGAATGGACCAGGTTGCAAAAATTATAGACAACGGGTTTGATGCACCCTCTACCATGCCTGAATTTTGTTCTTCGGACTTTCTTGAAATATTGGAAAAAGCGGATGTGATCATTTCGAAAGGACAGGGGAATTTTGAAGGACTTTATGATTATCCCCGACGTCCAAATCTTTTTTTTCTGCTGATGGTCAAATGTAGTGAAATAGCCCGTGTGACCGGACGGAACCAAGGAGATGCGGTTATTATGAACGGCCAACGGGTTGAAGAAAAAATGATGACTGAAGGTTAAAGTTATGTTTTGATTTTTTTGTTTGTTGACAATTGGTTGGTGACGGGATCTCTTGTTTAAAAAACAAGGGATCCCGTTTTTGTTGTGATCTCTGGCGAATTTGAATATTTTAGAGGCCAAATCAAAACAGAAAACCATGAAACAAGCAAAAGTCGGTTTTATTGGCGCCGGGGGGATTGCCCGTGCACATGCCTTTGCACTGGATGCCCTGAAATATTATTATGATGATGCACCGGACGTGGCATTCAAAGCAGTTTCTTCTGCCAGTGAAGAGAGTCGAAGCGGATTTGCCCGAAAATATGGTTTTGAAGAAGCCATTGCTTCGGAGAACTTTTTTCAACGCAAAGATGTCGATACTGTTTTCATTTTGGGACCTAATCATGTACACTATAAACATCTTGAATCGGCTCTTCAAATGAAAAATATAAAACGTATTTATCTGGAAAAGCCAATTTGTTCGACACAGGAAGAAGAGCAAATGATTCATGACCTTGCCGAAAAAGTGATGCCAGCTGTTGATGTTCGCATAGGATTTCAGATGCTTGCCTCATCTGCGATCCGTAAAGCCCTGCAATTTTGGCACAGTGGATTTATGGGGCGGCCTGTTCACTTTCGGTTTAACTATATGCACCGCGATTATCTGGATAAGGCATATCGTGAAAAACGCCGAACCCGCCTGACTCCTGCTCCCGACGGTGGGGCTATGGCCGATCTGGGCTCTCACGCCGTTAGTATGATGATCGCCTTTTTGGGGCATAAAATGGAAATTGTTAATGGCTTGCAGGGAGGCTCTTTCGATGATGTGCCGGATAATTCGGACCTTTATTCTGAGATCTCACTTCTCGAAAAGCACACAGGAGCTGTTGGGCACCTCTCTGCCAGTCGGATCAGTTCAGGAATGGGCGATAAGTTTTCTTTTGAGATTTTCGCTGAAAAAGGAGCCCTGCGCTATAACTCTTATGCTCCCGACAGGTTTGAATATTTTGACAGTGAAGAGAACGTCTGGAAAGAAGTCTTTACCGGAAGTGATTATAAGCCGGCCACAGCTTTTCCCTCGGGACATGTACCCGGCGGTTGGTTGAGACCTTTGATTCATGCTCATTATGAATTTTTAACGGGGCATGTTTCTGAATATGGGGCTCCTGATCTCAAACATGGTCTTGAAGTACAGCGGCTGGTCAGGGAAACGGCCGATCATCTTGATGATTTCAGGAAATTTCGTGACGGCGAATAAGCAACCGTTTTCTAATGGAGTTTCTGAATTTCCTGAAGACGAAAAATTAGCAACAAAACTTTTATCTTTGTTCCGCTTAAAAAGCAGGATGTCATGGCAGATCAAAAAAAACGTGTGGTAGTAGGACTTTCCGGAGGTGTGGATTCCAGTGTGGCAGCTCGTGTTTTGCAGGACCAGGGCTATGAAGTGCTTGGGTTGTTTATGAAAAACTGGCACGATACCACCGGGGTGCTGGAGGCAGATTGTCCATGGCTTGATGATAAGTATGATGCGGAGGCAGTAGCACGGAAGTTGGGAATCCCTTTTCATTTTGTGGATTTAAGTACAGAATATCGCGCCAGGGTGGTGGATTACATGTTCTCTGAATATGAAAAGGGCAGGACGCCCAATCCAGATGTGCTTTGTAACCGGGAAATTAAATTCGATGTTTTCATGGACAAAGCCGTGGAACTTGGCGCGGACTTCGTGGCTACGGGGCATTATTGCCGGAAAGAAACCATTCAAACAGAAGCGGGAGAGGTACACCGGCTTTTAGCAGGCTCGGACAGCAATAAAGATCAGAGCTATTTTCTTTGTCAGCTTTCACAGCCACAACTGGCAAAAGCGTTGTTCCCGATCGGGGATGTTGTAAAGCCTGAAGTGCGGCGGCTTGCACGAGAGCTTAAACTGGTCACCGCGCATAAAAAGGACTCCCAAGGTATTTGTTTCGTGGGGAAAGTTGATCTTCCCGTTTTCCTTCAACAGAAATTGGAGTCTAAAATAGGTCGCGTTTTTCTTGTTCCGCCTGAAAGTGAACTTTTTCAGCGGGACTGGTCGCTGGCCGACAACGCACCGGATGATGCGACCCTGGAGAAACTATCGAAACCCTGGTCTTTCCATCCCCGCTACGGTGAGAAGATCGGAGATCACAGCGGAGCCCAGTTTTATACGATAGGTCAACGAAAAGGGTTAAATATTGGCGGTTTCCCGGAACCATTGTTTGTTATAGGCACTGATGTGACCTACAATCAGGTATTCGTGGGTATGGGGAAGGAACATCCCGGCCTTTATCGCCGCGTTTTGAAAATCCGCCCCGAAGAGGTTCACTGGATCCGGCCGGATTTAGCAATGAAAGCAGGTGATACATGGCGTCTGAAAATCCGGATCCGCTATCGTCAGCCTTTGCAGGAGGGTGTTTTACATATGCGGGAAAACGGCTTGTTTATTGTATTTGATCAGCCCCAGCGTGGAATTTCGGCCGGGCAGTTTGCGGCCTGGTACGATGATGATGAACTTATTGGATCAGGAGTGATATCATGAAGAATTACGACCCATACATGCATACCGTGGAACATGTATTGAATCAGACCATGGTACGTCATTTTAATGTTGAGCGGGCTTTTTCGAGCCACCTGGAGAAAAAGAAATCCAAATGTGATTATCATTTCCATAGAAATCTCACCGAAGATGAGGCAAAGGCCTTGTCGGATGCGGTAAA
>JBNJDH010000009.1:0-22490 GCA_051744695.1 Bacteroidota bacterium
GATGACGCTTCCACAGGGATACCTGCCGGTGAAGTCTTTGGGGATCATCGTATGAATAAAATGAAGCATGAAGTCCTGCTTCAAAATAATTTTCTTTAACATCAGATATTAAGCGTTTTATTTTTTTGTTTTTAAAGTGGTATTGAGAATCCATTTTGGAATCTTCTTTCTCCAGAAAATAGAAAGAAGAACGAATACCCATTTGTTTTTCAAGATTTATAAGCCATTTGAAATTCCACCAGGGATCTTCTTTTGCAAATGGATTAAGTTGAGCGAAAACTCCGTTGGAAATCTCCCGGATAAGCCATTTTTTTTCATAAATAGATCTTTCTGAAGAAAAAAGCAGTTTTACCTTATGTGACACTTCACGTATTTGGTGATAAGCGATCCGGTCAACATCGTGGCTTAGAGCAAAACCGAAAGAAGGGAAGAGCTGTCGTCGTTCCACATGCATTCCATGGATTTGGGCAAAATGTTCCACCCCCCTGAGGATGATTTCGAAATAGTAATTGACCAGCGGAACGGAAGCACAATTAAGCTCTTTCTGGATTGATGAATAAAAGGGAAAACGGTCAAATTTGTCTCGATCCCGCTTTTCGGTCTCCTGTTGGCCCGAGAGCATGTAAAAAATGGAAGAAAGGAGATCGTGGTGGAAATGAAGGTTGCCTCTTGAATCGGTGGAAAACCATTCGCGGGACGTTGGGTTATCTGTGAACAACAACGGAATGGACTGCTCATCGAAGGGGAGTTGAACATGAGCAGTTGAAGGGGTGCCTGTTTTGGTTAGCCGGAAAATGATGTGTCCGGCGGTTTCCTCCGGGAAGGGCTCATTGCCGGGGATGATCAAAAACCGGTCTGTAATCGCCGGATTTGGCTTCCAGTGATGACGCATGTGAAACCAAATGTATTCGAGTTTATTTTGCGATAGATCCATGGCAATAATTTGTCATGCTGTGTAAAAGGCCTGGTTACGGTCCTTTCTGTTAAGAGTTGGATGCTTGTGCAACAGGCTTTTATTGATTGATTCTTTTAGGGGATCCGGCTTGGGTAAACCTGATCTTAAGGACGAATCGGAATCCGCCAAACCTGAACAAAAAGGCGGAAAGGAGTCTGCCCAAGCTAACTTCTACCTTCCGGGCAATTCCGACACATAGATATGGATGAACGATTGGTTAAAATGGCATTCCTGAATTCGTTGGCATCCAGGTTGAACCAAATTGAATCAAGTGAACTGTTGGCAAAATCGCCCATGGGGTGTTCGGCATTTTTGTCGTAGCAACACGGGACCACGGTTCCGTTCCATGTGACAACAGCACTGCTCCATTGTCGCCAGCAATGATTGCGGGCATGTCCTTTGATCTGGTATTGTCCGTTTTTCTTGGTTTTGTAGCGCGATTTTCTTTTGTCCGGAGTCACGTTGCCGTCGCCAAATTCATTGATTTGTGCCCGTTTGATCTCCAACTTGTCTACACCCTGCTTCCTGCACCATTGCTTTATCTCAGGGATTTCGTGCCGGTTATGACTGAGGGCCAGACATTGTACCACCACCAATGGATGTCTGGTTCCTGCCTTTTTTCTGGCCCTGAGAAGTTCACTGATCCCGGTTTTGACCGTTTCAACATTTCCATTTCGCCGATAGGTTTCATAGACGGGTTGCGTGTAACCGTCGAAGGAGATGACAATCCGGGAGAGTCCGGCATCAATCAATTCGGAACACATTTTTTCATTCAGTTTCTGCCCGTTGGTACTAATGGTTGTATAGATGTTTCGTTGCCTGGCTTTCCGGACAAAGGTCCCGATTTGGGGATGAAGAAGGGGTTCCCCCTGAAAGTAAAGGTTCAGGTAAAACACAAAAGGGTGGGTTGCTTCAATGATTTTTGAGAATTGTTCAAAAGGCATTATGCCTGTGGGGCGGGTTAATTTTTCCGCACCTGTCGGGCATTCCGGGCATCTGAGCTGGCAGACGGGTGTCGGTTCAACCGACAGGGCGTAAGGCCTGGCCCTCACCACGGGTCTTCCCAGGAAGCGGGATTGGTAGTGGCTGACCAATAACAGCAGAAAATTCAGGGCCCTTTTCCCGGAATAGGCTTTTTGATATTGCAGGATATTGTTGATGCGGGCCCTGAGTGAAAACCACATAGCTTGTTGTTTCAGTATTGTGATGTTCTCTTTGGCATTGTTTCCTATTGTTGCAGATTGGGAAACCTTTGGCTCAATGGGTGTCCAGAATATCGAGAACCTGTTCAAGCCTTGGTGTGAGGATGATCTCGGTTCTTCGGTTTTTTCTCCTGCCTTCTTCGGAGTCATTGGAAGTGACCGGCACATGCTGGCCTCTGCCGGCCGCGATGACGCGAGAGGGTTCAATCCCTGAATTTTCCAGCAATATCCGGGTAACCGATGTGGCTCTTTTCACGCTTAGATCCCAGTTATCGAGAAGGAGGTCTTTTTGGTAAGGAATCGGATCGGTATGTCCCTCGATCATGATGTTGATGTCTTTTTGATCGGCCAAAACTTTTCCTACTTCCCTGATTGCTGAAGCTCCTTCACTGCTTACCTGGTAACTGCCGGAACCGAAAAGGAGTTTTTCTTCCATTGACACATAGACTTTGCCGTTTTTGATATGCACCTGCAACTGGTCCTGGTCAAATCCCATTAAAGCATCTGAAACGGCTTTCCGGAGGGCATTGCTTGCGCTGTCCTTCTTGGCAAGGGCTTCTTCAAGTTCCACAAGACGCTGGTTTTTATTTTCCAGCTCTTTTCTGGTTTCGTCGAGGTCGGTTTGTGCCTTTGCAAGTTCGGCTTCGGCTTTTTCCAGTTCGCGCTTGCGTGCTTCCAGGGTTCTTTCCGACTGAATAAGGGAGTCCTCCCGGGCCTGCAGGTCTTCCTGCAGTTGCTGGAGATGTTCCAGAAGCTCTTCAGAACTTTCGGCTCCGGTCTGGTTCCTGAGTTGGGCCAGCAATTGGTTGTACTCTTCCCTCTTTTTTTTGAGGTCATCTCTACAGCCACTGAGTTCACGGCCTTTTTTCAGGGTGTCGGCCGTTAATTCACTGACCTGTTTTTTGAGTTTGTCAGCCAGTTCTTTAAGCTCTTCATTCCTGCCTTCAAGCAATTCATTGGAGCTGCTGAGTTCGTCAACTTCGGAAGAAAGTTCTTTGTTGGCCTCTTCAAGATCATTATATTGCTTTAGAGGAACGCAGCCCGAAAGTAGAATGGAGAAAAAGATGACAGGTGCAATGAAATGGCTGAGTTTGAAAATGCCAGCCCGGAAATGTTTTTCGTTCCCTTTTGATTGCCCGTGGCAAAAATGGATGTTGAAGGGATTGAAGCCGCAAGTTCGTTTCATATTGTATGGTTTTGGTTTGATTCTGTATGGAAAATCATTTGCCCGATTTTACAAAGATATGGTTCTTCTTTAATATGAGTAAAGGATCGAGCTTTTCTTTAAAGAATAATATTTGAACTTCATCTCGTCATATCCAAAATGTTAACATTCTTATATCTTTGCACCATTTAAACGTTTCCCGAAGTAGGGAAAGAACATGAATTTTTGCTTAATTTTATCGGGATGAACCGGTTTTATTTTGAACCGGTTCGGGGCAAGAAAAATAAAATTTAATTCAGATGGAGGAAAAGCCCGGGGAACAATATCTCAACCACATCAATAGCCCGGAAGACCTGAGAAATCTGCCCAGGGATGTGCTGGTTGATGTTTGCCATGAACTGCGTGAATACATTATTGATGCAGTTTCGTGCAATCCTGGTCATTTTGGTGCCAGTCTGGGCGTGGTGGAGTTGACCGTGGCCCTTCATTATATTTTTAATACCCCATATGACAAGATTGTCTGGGATGTGGGCCATCAGGCTTATGGGCATAAAATTCTTACCGGCCGGCGCGACCAGTTTCATACAAACCGGAAATATAAAGGGCTCAGTGGCTTCCCTAACATCTTCGAAAGCGAATATGATGCTTTTGGCGTGGGGCACTCTTCTACTTCTATTTCTGCCGCGTTGGGCATGGCTATAGCGGCGCGCCAAAAAGGGGAAACTGATCGCCAGAGTGTGGCGGTTATAGGCGATGGAGCAATGACTGCCGGTCTTGCTTTCGAGGGTCTCAATAATCTGGCCACGAGTAAGGCCAATGTGCTTGTTGTGCTCAACGACAACAACATGGCCATTGATCCCAACGTGGGCGGTTTTAGTGAATACCTTGTGGATATTGCCACCAGCCATACTTACAATAAATTGCGGCGGGAGGTTTTTAAAGCGCTGCAAAGGTATAACATCGGCGGCCCCCGGTCGCGGGAAATGATCGTGAAGATCAACAACAGCATCAAAACCCTTCTGACCCGCCAAACCAATATTTTTGAAGGTCTTAATATCCGCTATTTCGGGCCGGTGGATGGTCATGATGTGGACCGGCTGACAGAGGTGCTCGATGATTTGAAAGACATTCAGGGCCCGAAAGTGTTGCATGTCATCACACGAAAAGGGAAAGGGTTTCCGCTTGCCGAAGAGAACCAGACGGCCTGGCACGCCACCGCCGGAAAGTTCGACAGACGCACCGGCCGGTTTCTCGACTCGACATCCAATACACCCAAGCCTCCCAAATTTCAGGATGTGTTCGGCCATTCGATTATAGAACTGGCCCGCCAAAATGAAAAGATCGTGGGCATCACGCCTGCCATGCCCACGGGAAGCAGCCTGAACCTGATGATGGAACAGATGCCGGACCGGGCTTTTGATGTAGGCATTGCCGAGCAGCATGCGGTGACATTTTCTGCGGGAATGGCGGTTTCGGGAATGGTCCCCTTCTGCAATATTTATTCCTCATTTATGCAGCGGGCATACGATCAGGTGATCCATGATGTGGCGCTGCAACAGCTGAATGTGGTTTTTTGTGTGGACCGGGGCGGGCTGGTTGGTGCAGATGGCCCTACCCACCACGGCGCTTATGACCTGGCTTATTTCCGGTGCATCCCCGGTGTCGTCATCTCTTCTCCCATGGATGAAGCAGAATTGCGGAACCTGATGTACACGGCCCAGTTGCCTGATATGGGCCCCTTTGTTATTCGTTATCCCAGGGGCAATGGAAGCCGCGTTGACTGGCAAACCCCTTTTGAAAAGATCGAAGTTGGAACCGGCAGAAGGCTTGCCCAGGGCCGCGACCTGGCATTTCTTACCATTGGGCCCGTTGGGGTTAAAGTGCAGCGTATAGTAGAAGATCTGAAAGAGGAAAACATCTCAGCCGGGCATTATGATATGCGTTTTGTAAAACCGGTGGATGAATCCCTTCTTCATGAAGTTTTTGGTCAATACTCCCGGGTAATCACCATCGAGGACGGGACCATTGTCGGGGGCATGGGTTCGGCGGTTTTGGAGTTCATGTCGGAACATGGATACCGGGCTTCGGTCAAAAGGATTGGCATTCCCGATCAGTTTATCGACCAGGGCACACAAACCGAGTTGACCCGTGACTGTGGTTTTGACATGGGAAGCATCCGGGAGACCGCCCGGCAAATGGCCGCCGGTGAAAGTGAGTGAACGGTTATTTTTTCCCTACAGGCATGATGTACAAAGGAGATTCTTTTTCGGGCATATTCATGACCTTTTGCACCGATTCATCATCAAAGGCCCCGATGACAACTGTTCCCAAATTTAGGGAAACGGCCTGAAGGTAGACATTCTGAGCGGCATGGCCAGCTTCCATGTGTACATATCGGACACCCCGGTTCTTGTATTTGCCGGTGGTTCTTTCGTAAATTCCCGCAATCACCAAAACCGCCGAAGCCTCTCCAATTTGTGACTGGCCCAGTGCAGCTTCCTGTAACTGATTGTTCAAACGGCCTTCTTTAACCTGGGTGAGATTGTGATCTTTGGGGTCGTATTTGTAAATCCCCGGCTCGGGTTTTTCGGCCCTGTTGATGAGGATGTATACTTCAAGTGGATAGAGAGCTCCGGCCGATGGCGCTGTCCGGAATCCCCTGTTGTTGGTGACTCCCTGGGCAGCCCACAAAATTTGGGATATTTCATGGAGGGTAAGTGGCTCGTCTGTGTATTGCCGGACAGATCTTCTTTTTTGTAAGGCCTCTTCAACCGATGTGTTGCCTGAATGGTCCGGCTCGGGCAGGTTGATCTTTTCGCTCTGGTTTGTCATCTTTTCAGATTTGAGGGGTTCAACAACCGGCGGCAATGTTCCGTCAGCCGAAATTCCTGACATCAGTAAAAATGAAATGACTGCCGAAAACAAACGGATGGTGTACATAAGTCCTAATTTTGAAATGGGTTATATCCAAAAATTTAATCTTTCCTGAAATTATAACAAAACATCCACATTGTCAATGCCAACAGTTGAAGCTTGTTAGCCTTTAGAAGTGCCATTTCAGTCTAAGTGCTCCCTGAAAATCCATGGTATCTTCAGTATTGGCTGGATTGTTCCGGAAAAGGTTCAGGAACATGGACAAATAGAGGTTCGAATGCAGGGAGTATTCCCATGAAGGCCCCACGTACCAGGCCCTGGAGCCTGGGAATGCCATTGCCGAGAAAGTCCCTGAAAACAGGGGGGTGAATGGATATTGAATGGAGGCAAAACAGGAATAGCGGGCCACACTCAGGTTCCGGACCGATGCGTCTCCGGTCAGGAAGTTGGTAAATGTATTCACTTTTTTGGGCAGGTTGCTGCTGTAGAGTGCTTCACCCCTGAGGGTCATAGCGTTTTTAAAGGTGTAGCTGGCCCCCACTGATGTGATGAGGGTTTTGTTCTTCTCCCCGGAATCCGGAATTAGGAGGGTTCCTTCTCCATAAAATCCTGCATCCCCGATGTGCCCGGACCATCCCAGGCCTGCGGTCCAGTCTTCATCATGGAGCCGGCCGCCCAATACCTGCCAGTCGTATCGGCCGGCATTGAACCGGTAAAGCATGGCCATGGTTTTACGGTTCGACCGGTCCATTTTTATTACAGCCTCCGTCCGGGAAGCCATGCCGGTAAAAAGCTGAAGCCGGATGCCGTCAATGCCGGGTCGTTCGGGATAGTCAAAATCGAAAAATGAATAGGCATTGAACAGGTCGTTGGGGTTCCACACCATGGCCTGCCCCCAGTTGATGCGTTGTCGACCTGCCCTCAGCTGAAAATCTCCGGCATACCAGTCGAGCCATAAGCGGTCGATGTTGGTATTCAGCACATAATTGTCACCGGATAAGGGATTAAAAGACATATCCAAAGCTCCCTCATCACGTTGAATGATGGTTTGGTAGCCAGGGATCTCTTTTAAAGTCTGGCCGGTAATTAAGCGATTTCGTACCTGCACCACCCCGACAAAGGAGTCGGAAAAATCATAACTCATATTGATGCGGTTATGGAGGACATTTTCCCACATTCCCCGATCCAGTTGGTCTATGTAATACCACGAAGGCATAAGACTGACATACCCGTCGGCTTTCACCTGGGCATGAAGTTGCATCGTTCCCGGAAAGACGAGGAAAAAGAAAAGGCATTTGATCCTGGTCATTCTCATACCTGAAATTGCTTGTTTTTGATAATTTGATCGCTTTTGATTTTACCGTCTTCCAGCGTTACCGTTCTTCTGGCCATTTTCATCACCCGTTGGTCGTGGGTTGAAAAGATGAATGTGGTTTCTTCTTTTTTGTTGAGTTCTTCCATAATGGAAAGAAGGTTTTCAGCTGAGGCTGTATCCAGATTGGCAGTGGGTTCATCGGCAAGGATGAAACGGGGTTTCGATGCCAGGGCCCTGGCGACGGCCACTCTCTGCTGCTGGCCTCCCGATAATTGACGAGGCCGGATGTCTGCTTTTTCGGGAATGCCGACAGCATCCAGAAGTTCGGTGCTTCTCTGGCGGCGTTCTGCCTTGGCAACACCCTGAAGCTCCAGGATAAATTCAATGTTTTCGCGCGCAGTCAGAACAGGGATCAGGTTAAAAGCCTGAAAAATGAAACCGATGTGAAAAAGCCGGAAGCGGATTTTTCCACCACGGGACAGCTGGTTAATCTCTGTCCCGCCGATGATGACCTGTCCCTGGTCCGGGTCATCCAGCCCGCCAATCATATTCAGAAGTGTGGTTTTACCTGACCCGGAGGGCCCGACAATGGCTGCAAATTCTCCTTTGTCAAAAGAAAGGTCAATGCCGTTGAGGGCATGCACGGGTACCTGACTGCGGTTATAGGTTTTGTAGAGATTGTGGATGGATATGATCGCCATGTCTGTATGTTTTTGATGTTGGAAATATGTTGATTTAAAACCATGGTTTGGTTTTATGTGGCTCTGACGGCTTCCGATGGCTTCAGTTTCAGGGCCTTCAGGGCCGGATAAAGAGATGCCAGAATCCCGGTTAGAACGACCAGAAGAGCGATGTTGATGACCAGGGCGGCATCCCATTCCGGATAGACCACAGGGCTGAAGCCCATTTCTGTGAGGCCGGTACTCCACACCGAAAGATCGATGCCGGTTGTTCCCAGGCGCCATACCGTGAGCATTCCCAGGAAAATGCCCAGCAATCCCCCGGTGGAGGAGAGCATAACCGTTTCCAGAACGATCATGACAAAAATCCGCCAACGGGCCATGCCTATCGACATGAGCATCCCGATCTCCCGAACTCGTTCCAGAACCACCATCAGCATGGTGTTGACAATGCCGAAACCCAGGGCCAGAAGAATGATGACCACGAAAATATAGAGATACATATTTCCCAGTTCGGTGAGATAGCCCAGCTCCGGGCTCAGTTCTTTCCAGGTCTGAACCTCTGCATTAGTTAATTCTTTTTCCAGAATTTGGGCCATCTCTTCCGATTGGTCTGCACTGTTTAGTTTTGCCACCATGGCATGAGTGGCCTCAGGCGAGGTTCCGATCAATTCGGCCAGGTTTTTGGTTCTCACCCATGCGTGGGTCCCGTCAAAAGCGGTGTTGTTGGTTTGGAAAAGGCCGGCTACCCGGAAAGATCCGCCGGTAAGGGTTTCCTCGACATCCTGAAAGCGTAGGACCAACTTTGAGCCAACTTCGATTTTGAGGCGGTCTGCCAGTTTCTTACCGATGACCACTTCGCGGCTGTAGGGTGAATCAAACCAGCTCCCGTCAACGATTTTTTCGTGAAGGTTGAGAACCCTTGATTCTGCGTCGGGGTCAGCTCCATAAACGGTGACACCTCCGGCCGTTTCGGCCGATGCTGCCATGGCATTGACGACAAGCCGGGAGGAAGTGGCTTTTACTGAGGCGTGTTTATCCAGTTCAGGACGCTCTTCAGGTGGAAAATATAGCTCTACATCGCGATTGCCGGGATAGCCCTCCCGAAAAATCTGCAGGTGACCTGTTTCGGTCTCCACTCCGTCGCGCAGGCGCTGTTGCATCCATCCATTGATGAAGGTGGAAGAGAAGAGGCCTGCAAACATACCTACAGTAAGGGCTGCTATAATGATCCAGCTGCGGACGGGACTGCGCCAGATGTTTCGCCAGGCTGTTTTCAGAAGCATAATGACTGTTTTGGGTTGCCCTGAAAAAATCCAGGGCGATTGTTTTCTATTTGCAGTGACAATAGGCTGTTAAACTTTTACAATGGATTGCCCTTCAGTTTTTTTGACCGATTACCGGACTAAGCCGGAAAGCCCGGATGAAAGGATAAAAAGAGACCAGCATGGTCAGGACAAAAACAACCAGCACCTGTTGCAGGAAGACCCCCACATCCCAGGCAAAGAACATATAAGGTTCGAAACCGATGTTTTTCATCCATTCACCCGCCTGCCCCGTAATGGGTACCGGATGTTCCACAAACCAGCTGATGACCGGGAGGGTCCCCAAAAAGCCGGAAACCACGCCCAGAAAACCCATGAGGATCACCTCCATCAATAACATGATCGCCAGTTTGCTTCGGTACATCCCCACGGCAATCATGACACTGAACTCATGCTGCCTTTCGGCCATCATCATCACCACCGTGCCCAAAATGCCAAATCCGATGACCAGATACAGGATGAGTTTCATGATCAGGGCGGTGGCCCGGTCACTCTCGATTTGCTGAAGGACGGCCGGAAACATTTCCTGCCAGGTGCGAACAATTCTTTCATCGCCTGCCTGCTTTTTGATTTGGGGTAAGATCCGGTTCATCCCTTTTTGGGAATGAGCCACAATGGCCAGTGATGTAACCCGCCCGAAAGCCTGGAAAAAGTAACGGGCCTCTTCGACGGGAAGATAGACCAGGCGCCTGTTGAGCTCCGGATTGGGGTGCGAGATGGTTCCCGATACCGGGTACTGTCCAAATGCGCTGACACCATGATACCCCTGGCTGATCATAACCAGCGTGTCACCCGGTGACAAATTAAGGTTCCGGGCAAGTTCTTTGCCCAACAGGGCTCCGTTGTTGCTGAAATACCTCCCTGAATCCAGTTTTGTGGAAAGTTCGGTCATGCGGTCTTCTTTTTCCGGATCCACGCCCATGACCATGACCCCATCGGTTTTGTTGCCGGAAGAGGCGAGGGCAAAACTTTCCAGCCGGGGAACCACCTGGTCAATTTCTTTGTATTCCTGCAATTTCCGGATGAGTGAATCGGAAGGGACAAAAGAGTTGTTGATGGATTTTCGATCCGGGTAATCAATGTGTTGAATCTGGGCATGTCCGGCATAAAACCGCACCACATTTTCGATCATTTTCTGATATGATCCTTCCTGCATAGATCCCATGAGGGCGGAGAATATGACGCCGAAGAAGATGGATGAAATGGTGATGATGGTGCGCTTCTTGTTTCGCCACAAATTGCGCCATGCAATTCGTGCAATGCCCTTTATTCCCCTGAAAGAGGGCCGTTCTGAAATGTTATTGCGGTTGTTTTGATGCATAATGGTCGGGTTTTCTGTGATAACAAGCACTTCCCGGTTTTTTTGCTACCTGATAAGTGCGGGAAAACTTGTTTGGTTTGCATCAGCGCATTTGTTTCATGTTTTGTATGGAGAAGAACCGGTCTTTGATTTCCACCCCGAAATCGATTTCCCGGAATTTCATAATGGTTTTGTGTCCTTCTTTATCGGCCGGGATCATCGTAAACCGGGTGGCGATGGTCCGGTCTCCCACATCTCTGATCTCATCGAGTATTTCCTCGTTGACGAGTTCACCCGCTTCATCATAGAATTCGTTGCGCAGCGTGATGAAACGCTCTGTCGTGATCCATGCCAGGATTTTGCCCCAGACCACGGGAGCATCGTCGTGAGGCACCATTTTAATCACATAACATTCCCTGTCGCGATGTTTTTCTTTCCTGAGAAGGGTATGATCATAATCTTTCACGAGAGATGCCGCGTTGACCAGGTCGTCGTTGGTGAGATCGGACCCCATCCATGATTGCATCATCATACTCGGGGGGATTTTAATGGTCCGGTCGATGTCGGGGACATAATTCCACATCTCACGCTCCCGTTTCAGGAATACCTGACCTTCTTCCCGGGGGGGATGGGTAATGTATATGAGGGAATAATCATCGCCTTTGGCCCAGGCATTAAAGTGAAGCTCGCGTTCCCATGAAGGTCTTATGATCTTCATCTCGGTTTCGGCATAACTGCTTTGACCCCGCATCAGGTCATCAGCTTTTTTGACGATCTCATCAGCATGCGGCTCCTGACCAGTTGCAGAGAATAGTCCGCCTGAAAAAATCAGAATGCTGCTAATTGTTTTCCAATTTTTTTTCATGGTTGTTGATTTTGGGTTGGATTATTAAGAAAAAACTTTTGCTGGCAAAAATTCCGGACAAAAAGAAAAAATGCCCGGTCAACACTTTCGTTAAGCCGGGCATTTCGGTCAAATTGGAAATGAAAAAGGATAATTTGCGAAAAAGCTATTCGATGGCAAAACGATCATCACTGATGCCTGCATTCACTTCGATGGATTCTACTTCAATGTCGAAAGACCGTGGACCCATGCTTTGTTCCATTTGCATAGGGAACAGAATGCCGTCGACTTTTTCATAATCTGAGTAAATCGTTGACATGCTTCCCTGGGGTGTTTGGGTCACTTCTTTGTACTTGAGCCCGTCGTCTACTCCGTAATAGAATGTTGTGGATGTTCCGGAGGGTTTGGTCACGATCATTTTGTAGGCATCTTTTCCGTCCACGGTTTCCACCCCTTCAAGTTCAAGTTCTGTGTCATCTCCGTATGTGAGTTCAGGGAACATGGGGGCACCCTCTTTTATCTGGGCCAGACTTTCCCCTTCAAGTTTTTGTTCGCCCTGAGGAGATTTCATTTTACCCTGTTCACCGTCAAAGACCTGCATCGATAACACATCTCCGTTCATGATGGTTTCCTGATACATTTTGTTGGGTTTTTTCTGATAAGAAACCACCTGCATGGACCTCCCCTGGACACTCATGGACATTTCCATTTTCAGATCGTCCGCGGCCTTCAGCTTTTGTTCTCCGCCAATGGCTTCGATGTATTCATCGATGACTTTTTGGGGGGTGACATCCCCGGACACGGCTTTTTTCTCCACCTTGTTTCCGTAAAAGTCGTATTGTTCCACGGTTTTGTCGGGGCTGAACTCTTTCATCTTGTCTTCGATCTTCGAAGCATTGCCAACGGCCAGAACAACAGACCTGTCGGGTTTTAGGTATTTCTCCGCCATTTTCCGGATGTCGTCAGCGGTTACTTCATCCACTTTTTGGAGGTAAGTTTCATAGTAGTCATCGGGAAGATCGTATCTCTCGATATTTAAGGCAAAGCGGGCAACGGTACGGGGGTCTTCGAGGGATCGGCCAAAACTACCCGAGATGACGTTCTTTGTTAGTTGCAATTCCTCTTTGTCGACGGGTTCCTCCTGCAGGCGCTCCATTTCCTTGAGGATTTCGGTGAGGGTGCTGTCTGTGACTGAGGTCCGGACCTGGGCCCGGGCGGAAAAACGTCCGACACGTTCATCTTTTTGCAGGTTTGAATAAGCACCGTAGGTGTATCCTTTGTCTTCACGCAAATTCTGGAACAACCTTGTATTGAAGGAACCACCGCCTAATACATGATTCATAAGCCGGGCTTTGATGGCGTTTTCATGCCCCGGGGGAAGGTAAACCTCGTGGGTGGCCATAACGGTAGACTGGTTGGCCCCCTCTTTGTTGGCGATGGCCACTTTTGGCTCATCATAGCAATCCGGATAAGAGAAAAGATTGCGGGGCACATCGCCTTCTTCCCAGTCTCCGAAATATTTTTTTGCCTGTTTTTTGGCTTTCCGCGGTTTGATGTCGCCTACCACCACCAGGTACGCCTCATTTGGCCGGAAATAGGTTTCATGGTAATTCTGGCATTTTTCCCGGGTCACATTGTCCAGCGTCTCCTCTGAAGTGATTTCCCCATAAGGGTCATCTTTGCCATATACAAGGGTTCTGGCCACATTATCGGCAATGGCCGAGGGATCGTCTTTGCTGGATTTAATGGAGGTTTTGTTTTGTTTGATCTTTTTTTCGAGCTCTTCCTGCGGGAAGGTAGGATTTAAAAGCACATCCGACATGATCTCCAGCAGTTGTTCACTGTTTTTGGATAATGAACGGGCGTAAATTCCTTCCGAATGTGTGGCAAGTGTTGCCCCGATCATATCCACAGCTTCGTCAATCTCCGATTTGGAACGGTTTTTTGTCCCGGACCGGAGCAGGTCCCCGGCAATGTCAATGTAACCGGCAGCGTCTTCTTCTTTGGGCTTGTTGATGTCCAGCGTTAGGTCATAGGTGGTCATGGGGACTTTGTGGTTTTCCACCACGATGACGGTGAGTCCGTTGGACAGTGTATATTTTTTGTAGTCACCGATCTTCACTTCCGGTGCCGGTGCCGGGTCGGGGGGGGTGGAACGGTCAAGCTGGGCCAGTGCCCCTGTGACTATACTTAACAGAACGATTATAGAAAGTATTCGCTTCATATTTTTATGTTTTTTGAGTCAGTAAAAAAATGTTTGAAACTGACAGGGTTATTTTCGGCTTTCAGGTAAATAATAAAGGACAACGCGGTTGTCTTCGGTGAAATACTCACGGGCAACCCGTTGAATATCTTCCCTGGTCACAGAACGATAACGTTCGAGTTCCGAGTTGACCAGGTCCGTATTACCGAAATAGGTGTAATACCGGGCCAGTTTGTTGGCTCTCTGGGCAATTTTTTGATTGCTTTCCACGATATCGGTTTCAATCTGGTTCCGGAGTTTGGTAAACTCTTCTTCACTGATCAGGTCTTTTCTTACGGATTCCAGCACATCGCTCTGGGCTTCTTCAAGGTCTTCGATGCTGTTACCTGAATTCGGGAAAGCCATAATGATGTTGACACTGGGTTCGCGTAAGGGAAGAGGAATTGCATTCACTTGCATAGCAATTTCCTTTTCGTCTACGAGCTTGTTATAAAGACGCGAGCTCTCCCCGTCGGCCAGCAATGTATTCAACATTTCAATGGCATAGTAATCATCCGTGCCCATTTCCGGTGTACGGTAAGCATGCACAAGCAAAGGCACCTGGATGTTGTCGTAAACGGTGTCACGAACTTCTCCGCCCAACGGGGGCTCGGTTACATCCGGGCGACGAATCTCTTTGTCTCCTTCCGGGATATCCGCAAAATATTTTTCCACCATTTCGCGGGTAGGTTCGATCTCAATATCTCCGGCAATGACCAAAGTGGCATTGTTGGGGACATAAAACATGTCATAAAATTCCTGAAATTCGTCATCCTCGGCTGCCCTGATGTGGTCAGGATCCCCAATGGTAGTCCATTGATAGGGATGCTTTTTAAAGGCCCGGCTCATGGTTTCCGGAAGCAGGGAGCCATATGGGCGGTTGTCATAATTTTGTTTTTTCTCTTCGATCACCACATCTTTCTGGGTCCGGATGCCCTGGCTGTCCACTTTGGCATGGAGCATCCGTTCCGATTCGAGCCATAGCCCCATTTCCAGTTGGTTGGCAGGCATGATCTCGTAATAGTAGGTGCGATCAGCACTTGTGTTGGCATTAAGTGTGCCACCGGCTTTTTCTACATACCGGCTGTACTCTCCCCGGGGGATGTTTTTGGTCCCTTCGAACATCAGGTGTTCGAAAAAGTGTGCAAAACCCGTACGATCAGGGGTCTCGTTTTTGGATCCCACATGATACATCACGGAGACCGTCACAATGGGGGTCGATTGGTCCTGGTGCAAGATCACGTGTAGGCCGTTGTCCAGATCATATTCGGTGAAATCGATCTGTCCGGATTGTGCGAACATTACGCCTCCTGTCAGCAATAACGCTAAAAGAGACAAAAAGCTTCTTTTCATTTTCTTCATACGTATTTGTTTTTAATGGTCAAGGTTGATAAAAATATCATTTTTTAAACGCCTCTTCCTGCCAATTTTAGGCCAAAAGATGTTAAAAGCTGAAAAACAGCATTGTAAAATATGTTTTCACGACTTTTTAAGAAGTAAAATTGAACGGGATCGGACACTGGGGTGTACGGTTTCGAACAATTTTTTAAAGCACAAAACCCGCTGAATTTTCTACCTTTGCAAAGATAAACTTTCAAGGTATGAAGTTGCTAAAATTAATTGTCCCGGCCATTGGGGTGCTGGCTTTTTTTGCAGGGGGCTGCCAGGGGGAGGAGGCTTGTCTTTCCAATCAGCACGCTGTGCAGGTGGGGTTGTATTCCGCATGGTCGGAGGAAGATAAGGACTCCACCCTCAGCAATGTTTCATTGGTGGGATTGGACCGAATTGACAGCATTTATCAGGACGAAAGTGTTTCGGAACTGTTCATGCCTTTGGATTATGAAAGTGATACCACCACTTTTGTTCTCTCTGCCCAGACTTTGCGTGATACACTTTCTTTTGTTTATTCCAGCGAGCTCGATTTTATTTCCGGTGATTGCGGGTACATCTTTTCATTTGAGCTGGATACCATTATCCACACCCAGGCATTTGTAGATTCTGCATCTGTTTCTTATCCTTTTGTAAAATATGGAGAAAGTCAAGAAAATATTAAGCTTTATATTTATTAGCCTCTTCTTTTGCGGACTTCCGGTGAAGTCACAGGAGAACCTTACTTTGCCGGACGAAGAGGATGAAGAACCAGTGGGTTTTACGGTCGGCATCAACCTGGAAGGCCCGATTGGGAAATTTTTTGACACCGATAAGTCGGCTTTTTCTGCGGTTACACACATCAACCTTTCCCCCCAATGGTTCTTCAGAGGAGAAGCGGGATTTGAAAACCTTTCTTTCTCGTCGGCCAACCGAGCCGACCGGAATTATGCCTATGAAAGCAACGGGTCATTTTTGAAAGTCGGGGTTCTTTATGATTTTTTTAACGTGGAAGAAGCCGGCAATCGGGATAATATTTTCGCGGGGCTTCACTACGGATTTGCGTTTCAGGAGCACGGGTCACGTCGTTTTGTGATAAAAAATGGTTACTGGAATGATTATCAGGGCAGCGTGAGCAATTATGTCATGAACACGCATTGGGCTGAAATTTCGGCAGGGCCCCGCACCGAGCTGCTGAAAAATTTCTATATGGGATGGACGATCAATTTGCGCTTCAATTTGGGACGTCAAAATAAAGATGTGCTGGTTCCTTATTATATCCCCGGCTTTGGCAGAGGCGACAATGATGTGAATTTAGGATTTTCGTACGTGTTCGAGTATTTTATTCCCTGGGGAGGTTCGGAAAGATAGTTGTGGCAAATTCTTTAATGGATTAGGCTGTTGGGCTCTTGTACGTGCCCGGACCCTTATTATCATGTATCTGAGCATCTCATGACGAAAATTCATGGATTAATCATCTAAAGATCTCTATCGATGAAGTATATTGCTGTTTTTTGTGCCTCCAGCGCCAAAGTGCCTGATGTCTATTTTGATGAGGCCCGGCGGGTTGCTGCCGCCCTTGTTGAAGCCGGTTACGGGATCATTTATGGCGGAGGCGGAGTTGGCTTGATGGGAGCGCTTGCCGATGAGGTTCTTCGTAAAAAAGGAGAGATCACAGGGATCATCCCCCGTTTTATGGTTGATGTGGAGTGGCAGCACAAAGATGTGGAAGACATGATCCATGTGGAGTCCATGCACAAACGAAAAGAGCTGATGGTCCAAAAAAGTTCAGGTGTTTTGGCTCTTCCTGGCGGAATCGGAACTTTGGAAGAGTTGTTTGAAGTGATGTCTTTAAAAAAGCTTGGTCAATATCCGCATCCCATTGTTGTGCTGAACACTGTTGGTTATTACGATGGTCTTTTGGCTTTGACCAACAAGATGGTGGAAGAAAAATTCATGCGCCCTGTCCATAGTGAGTTGTGGAGTATGGTTAATACCCCGGAACAAGTGGTTTCCGCTAT
The DNA here is from genome assembly GCA_051744695.1 of Bacteroidota bacterium. GTDB lineage: Bacteria > Bacteroidota > Bacteroidia > Bacteroidales > Marinilabiliaceae > Marinilabilia. The sequence continues at coordinate 17,292 of JBNJDH010000009.1, forward strand.
ACGCGAAGCGCCTGAATGGGGTGCTGATTCGATCAATTTTGCAGCTTTGTAAAATATCCAATCTTTTTAATTAATTTTGTCTCCCAATAAATAAGGAACGAAACGTCGAAAAACTGAAGGGAAGTCATCAAAATTTCCCATTCAATATAAACAAACAAGTAATACTTCGAGCAGAAAACCTGTCCTGACATCTTAATTGGTCACCTTCCTGCAAAATTATTCTGTCTGACAAAACTGAGCGCTGAAAAACAAATCGAAACCGGTTTTCCGGATTTCTGCTGATAATCTTGCAGATTGAACGTGTTTTTTCAGATGCTTTCTCTGTTGATTGTTGCCATAAGTTTCTTGAAATAAATAAAAAAAGGAATGGAATAAGCATAAAGCTTCGTTTTTTGTGCATTGCCAGGGTGTCTTGAATTTTCATCAGGATGTTTTTGGATAAAGAGATGAAGTGGGAAAAGGAGGGGCTTGTTTTCAGACCAAAAAAACAATAATTATTAGAATGACATTTGAAGATTTAAAACTAATTCCCTCAGTGCTTAAAGCATTGAAAGACGAAAACTACACAGAACCCACTGCTATTCAGGCCCAATCTATTCCGCTGGTGTTGAACCGTGAGGATGTGCTGGGCAGTGCTCAAACCGGTACCGGTAAAACAGCCGCTTTTGCCATTCCCATCATACAACACCTGGTTAACGAACGTCAAAACAGCAAAGGAAAGAGGTCCATATCTACATTGATTGTGACCCCTACCCGGGAACTGGCTATCCAAATCGGTGAAAGCTTTTCTACATACGGGAAGTATACCAATGTCAGGAATACCGTCATTTTTGGAGGTGTCAATCAAACTTCACAGGTTCAAGCCCTCAGGCAGGGGGTGGATGTATTGGTGGCCACCCCGGGGCGATTGCTTGACTTGATGAACCAGGGATACATCTCGCTTAAGGACATCCAATATTTTGTGCTGGATGAGGCCGATCGCATGCTGGATATGGGATTTATTCACGACATTAAGAAAATCCTGGCGAAATTACCTAAAGACCGGCAATCACTGTTTTTCTCGGCGACCATGCCTCAAAAGATTGTGAATCTTTCCCGCGAGATTTTAAGAAAGCCCAAAAAGGTGGCCGTAAGCCCTGTATCTTCTACTGCCGAAACCATTCAGCAGTTTCTGTACACCACCAATAAACCGGACAAGAAAGACCTGCTTCTGCATATTCTCAAGGATGCTGAAATTGATCAGGCTTTACTTTTCTCCAGGACCAAACACGGGGCCGACCGCATAGTAAAAAACCTTCGCCGGAAAAAGATTAACTGCGCCGCCATCCATGGTGATAAAAGCCAAAACCAGCGGCAAAAAGCCCTCAAAGAATTCAAAGAGGGGGGCGTCAGAATCCTGGTGGCTACAGACATTGCAGCCAGGGGCATCGATATCGACAAACTCCGGTATGTAATCAATTACGACATTCCCAACGAATCGGAAACCTATGTACACCGGATTGGTCGTTGTGGCCGTGCCGGAGAAGAGGGCATCTCCATTTCTCTCTGTGAGCCGGAAGAAAATGACTATATCAGGGACATCGAGAAACTGACCAGTCAAAAAATCGAAGTGGTCGGCGACCATCCTTTTCCTCAAACCGACAAGCCCATGACCAATGAGGAAAAGAAGGAGGTTGAGAAAGAGAAGCAGAAACGCAAAGAGGCTTATTTCGCCAACCGCAACAAGAAGAGAGGTTCGCCGGGGCCATCCTTCGGGCGGAAAGGGAAGAACCAGGGATAAAACCCACCCCGAATTGCCGAAATATCACCGAAAATGTTATATTTTTGCAAATCAATTCTTTTGCGCATGAATACCAAGGCACATTCCGCAAACATATCATTGTCTCAGAATCAGGATGCTATCCTGCAGGTTTCACCCGCTTCTGTGGACGTGCCGCAAAAAATAGAAATCAAAGTGAAAGGACCGGGCATCAAACAACAACTTGGGGTGCCCGGGCACGCTGTTTCCCAGGCGCAAGAAACCCAAACGGAGCCACCCCGGCAAGAAGTGGATCAACCGGTTATTGAAGAGTCTGCAGAGCCGCAGACAGATCCTTCTTTGCCTGATACACTTGACCACGTTCTGATTGCTGACTGGACCCGTTCGGGTTGCCAGAAATCTCTATGGACCTCTGCTGCTAACGATTCTACCTGCCGGATTTCCCTGGCTTACTTTGATGATGCCCGGGATGAAGCAGATGCAAAAGCTGACTCCCCCCAAACGGAAGCAAGGGATACCATTGCCTTGGGAGAAAGAGCGACAGACCGGGTGGAAGAGATCCAGATAAATGATTCCGATTTGGTCTCCCAAGCCAATTATGAAGACCCTTTGCTTTCGCAGGATTGGTTTCTTGTGGTTGTGGTTGCTCTGGTGGGTTTGACCGGCCTTATTCGATTCCGGTGGCGCAGGTACCTTTCCGATGTTTTCAGTGTTGTGTTGTTTCCCAATGTGGCCAATAAGTTGCAGGCAACCCACTATAAAGGACTGCGCCGGGCACCTTCCATCTGGATGGGATTCTTGTTTTATGCCGCTTTTTCTGTTTTTCTTTTTGAGACCATGTATGTCAACCACCACAGTCTTTTAGGTTGGGAAGGCGGCCAACTTCTTTTTGGGCTTTTTGCTTTTCTGGTTGTTGTTTTTACGGCCAGGAGTGCGGCTTATCGGTTCGTCGGATGGGTTTTCCGGGTTGGTAAGCCCACTTCAGAATATTTGTTTCATTCTTATCTTATGGCCAGGGCTTTTGGCGTGATGCTGATGCCGCTGGTCGCACTTTTACCTTTTCTCGAACCTGAAATTCGTGTGTGGGTTCCAAAAATCGGGCTTGGACTGTTTATTTTATTGTATGTAATGCTGATAGGAAGGGGGATACGATTAAATTTAAGGGGTACACTTTCAGGGTATTACATTATTTTGTACCTTTGTGCCCTGGAAATTTTACCCCTGTCGGTACTCTATCATGTTCTTTTTCACTGACATGGGGGGAATGGATGGTTTCTGGTTTTGTAGAATTAAAACTTAAGCAAATTGAAGATCAAAAAAATCCTGGTTTCGCAACCCAAGCCTTCAACAGAGAAGTCTCCCTATTTCGACCTGTCCGAGAAGAATAATGTGAAGATTGATTTCCGGCCGTTCATACAGGTGGAAGGCGTGACATCCAAGGAATTCAGGAAACAAAAGATCAATATTCTGGATCATACGGCGGTGATTTTCACAAGCCGGACCGCCATTGATCATTTCTTCCGCATTTGTGAAGAAACGCGCGTGACGGTTCCCGATGATATGAAATATTTTTGTGTTTCGGAAGCTACGGCTTTTTATCTGCAGAAATATATCGTTTACCGGAAGCGGAAAATTTTTCACTCAACGGGTAAATTCCCCGATTTGGTGGAGGTGATCAAAAAGCACAAACAGGAAAAGTTCCTTGTGCCTCTTTCCGACATTCATAAACCCGAAATCCCCAATCTGCTGACCAAGGCGAAGATCAAATATACCAAAGCGATTCTTTACCGGACGGTGAGCAGTGATCTGAGTGATTTGAAAGACATTGATTACGATGTGCTGGTGTTTTTCAGTCCTTCGGGCATCAAATCATTGTTGCAGAATTTTCCTGACTTTGAGCAAAAGGACACCCTGATTGCATCTTTTGGGCCGGCCACTGCCAAAGCCGTGAAGGAAGCCGGGTTGCGTCTCGATATTCAGGCGCCCCTGCCACAGGCTCCATCTATGACGGCCGCCCTTGAAATGTATATTAAGAAACACAATAAAAAATAGGGCCGCGGAAAGTTTTGGCCTGGAAACACCCCTTCCTGCCAGGGGCTGACAGGAAGGGGTGGTTTTTTATATTTGCATGTGTATGCAGGACTCCGGTTTCAAATTTCCCAAACAGGAAAAGCTTTCCAGTCGTAAAGAGATTGACCGTCTTTTTAAAGAAGGAAGGGCTTTTCTGGCTTATCCGCTTCGGGTCCAGTATAGTTTTCATGGATTTGAGGATGATGTGCCGGCACGGGCTTTGTTTTCTGTCCCCAAACGGAGGTTTCGCCGGGCTGTTATGCGCAACCGGTTAAAGAGAAGAATGCGGGAAGCTTACCGGTTAAACAAAGCAGGCTTGTTTGATGTTCTTCGTAATAGCCGGACATCCGCCAGAGTGGCTTTTATTTTCGTGGGTCAGCAAGAGGTCGATTACCACGTGATCGAAAAAGGGATGAAGAAGGCCCTGGCCAGGTTGATGAAAGAAGTGGAACCGTCCGGAAAAAAGACTAATTTATCAGGGTATGGGAACCGAAGCAAAAATATATGAGGGCTTCAAAAAGGTCCTGGTTTTTCTCCTGCTCATCCCGGTGCGGATTTATCAATATGTCATTTCCCCGGTCATTGGTCCTTCATGCCGCTATACGCCCACCTGCTCTGTTTATTCCGTGCAGGCCCTGAAAAAGCATGGGCCATTTAAAGGATTGTGGCTTTCCATTAAACGCATTATCTCGTGCAATCCCTGGGGCGGAAGTGGTTATGATCCGGTTCCCTGATCCGTGTTATTCCTGCCAGTATTTGGGGTTGTTGAGCGAATCTGCCGGAACAAATTTTCCGACACTTTTGCTGAGGCCTTGTAACGTAAGGGCCTGCACCATCCATGCTTCTGCATCTCTTTGCGGAATGGGGAAAGGCGGATCAAAGCCGAAACTACCGGCATCCGGAACAAATCCGTGTTTTCGGTAATACTCGGGATCTCCAAGGACAAACACCATTTCTGTTCCTTTTTCTTTCAGCAGTTGCAAACCCTTTTTGATCAGCATACCTCCAATGCCTTTGCCCTGGTGCTCGGGCACTACGGCCAGGGGAGCCAGTAGTGAAACATGTTCTGAGCTCTGATAGCCTTCGATTCGGGCTTTTGTGAAAAGAATATGGCCGACGGGCTTGTTGTTTTTTCGTGCCAAAAGGGAGATTACGGGCTCTGCCGATGAATCCTCCAAAAGGTTGGCGGTCAACTGTGCTTCTTCTTCTGTTTCGAATGCCGACTGTTGCACAAACAGTATATCTTCACGGTCGGCTTGTGTGGTTTCGTGTATTTGAATTTCTGAATGATCCATAACTTGCATGTTTTTAGGTTTGTGGCGCGGTCTGTAGTTCCGGGATGTTGCCCGGAGGGCCATCATGTAAACATC
>JBNJDH010000010.1:0-21541 GCA_051744695.1 Bacteroidota bacterium
TAGAGGAAAAATACCGTAAAAGCCGATGCCACAACCGACAACATATTCACCGACCAGGCAATCATGGCCTCATCGGGTGCCACCAACGAAAACACCCGTGCCAACAACAAATAAAGAGGAGCCCCGGGTGGATGCGGCACCTGTAAACCGGCAGCGGAAGCAATGTATTCGCCACAATCCCAGAAATTAACCGTGGGAGAAGCGGTGAATGAATAGACAAAAAAAGCCACAAGCCATACGGCCAATCCCGGAAAATGCTTTTTTAAAAACGCAGAAACCTTATCCATTCAAACAAACATTTGGTTGCCAATTGGTGATTTTCAACCCAGCAAAAATCACCCCAAAGAGGAATTAAAGTTGCAGAAAAAAATTGAGAAAAAACTTTTGGGCATTCATCAAAATCGTTCTATATTTGCAACGCTTTTGAACAAAAAGCATACAGGCTTGTCCCGTGGTGTAATGGTAGCACAGGAGATTTTGGTTCTCTCGGTCTGGGTTCGAATCCTAGCGGGACAACACACCCACATTCAACGAAAAGAAAAAAGCTGTAAATCTCTTGATTTACAGCTTTTTTCTTTTACATATAGGAATGAGTAACCAGTCGCCTTTATGATTACCCAATTGATTCCGAAACACTTCTGTCATCTGACCTGGGAAACAAGTCCAACTTGTTAAAATGAAGGGCAGCAGCCCCAAGAATCGCCACTTCGGGAATTTTTGAAATTTTTATATCCATTTTATCAATAACCCCTTTGTAAGGAAAAGTTTGTAATTCTTCCCACATGGCCTTTTCGTAAAACTTAAAAGAACCAGAAATTGACCCTCCTAATATAATAGCCCTTGGATCGATGGCAAAAACAATACTCTTTATGGCATTGCCCAAGTGTTTCCCGTACTCATTAAAAAGCTTCAGGGCTTCATTATCCCCCGCCTCAGCCAGTCTACCCATTTCAGCGCCACTCATTCCTGCAAAATTTTCAAAAAATTGTCCGCTGCAGAAGTATTCATAGTTATAGTTGAGATAAGGGATCATGCCAAATTCACCTGACCCGCAATTGCGATCAGGTAAAAGATGGCCCCACTTAATAATCCCAGCCCCCAGGCCAGTGCCTGTGATCAATCCCACAAAATCATCATAAGCCTTCCCGTCTCCATAAAAACGTTCTCCAACGGCAAAACAATTGGCATCGTTGTTTACCTGAACAGGGACTCCGAAATGATCTGTGAGAAAGTCTTTTACCGGGACCTCTACCCATGAGGGAATATTCTGGATATCATAAACCACCCCGGAGCGGGGATCCACAATACCCGGCACACCAATTCCTATTCCCTCCACACTTGGGTCCCATACGGCAGAAACAACTTCTATAAGGCTTGCCATAACGTCTTTCCAGTTATCGGTTTTGGGAACTCTGGCTGCTTCTACAGCCACAATGTGTTCTTTTTCAACACGTCCGGCACGCATGTTGGTGCCACCCAGATCAACTCCAATTACAGTATTATTCATTATTAAATGCTAAAAAGATTATATTTTAGTGGTTCAATTCTTTGAAATTTGAGCAATACCACCGACGCAGCAAATGCTGAAATATTTTATGGCCTGTTGAAACATCAGAAAGCTTCAAAAGCTAGAGGTTTTGCATAACAATACAGCATCAGCGGTGTGTATCCTATTGGGTATTGGCCCCTCTGAGGGTAACCTCAAACTGGGCGGCATCCAAATCTTCGGCAGAAACAACACCTGTGAGTTCACGCTGTTCGCCCGGAAGCAAGGATACATAGTTGTCGTCCCAGAAAACAGGAAGAACAGGCTTGCCTGTCTGTTTATCCAAAATTTGCAACTCCACAAAAAATGCCAGATGTTCAGGGTCGTTTTCCATGTTCACAGTAAACTCCAGTTCATCTCCTTTTCTGGTGGTTTCTACATCGTAAGAAACGGAAGTTTCAGGCAAATTATTCAAATCCGTCAGGTCACCATACTGGGAACACGGGGTCCAGTACCAGGTAGTACTATCATACTCCATTACATCTTCCCTTTCTGAAAGCCAGTAGAAGTTGTTTTTCACCTCTTCTCCATCGCTGTTGTAGAGCTTAAAATCAAGGAACCACGTTGTGGTACGATTCTCTATATCGGGCAGATCAAGCACCTCTATAGCTGAATTGGATGGTATGTCAAAAGTAGTTGAAGATTCATACAACACCTTTGAATTGATATCCAGAACTGTAACTTCAAGTCGTAAGTCCTCATGGCCCTTTAAATGATCATTATTGACATAGATATTGCGGTCCCCATAGTTGTAGACCGGTAGCAAAGGAGAAGCGGCTTTTCGGGTAGCATAAAAAGCACCTGTTGGCATTAGATAATAGTCGAACAATTGCCAGTAAAAAGTGGGCCAGGCGGAGTTGTACATCCACTGAACAACCCCCGTACTATTGAATTTATTTACAGCAAATGCTTCAAACATAGGGCGCATGGCTTCATAATTGGCTATCTGGTTCCAGAAGGTAAACTTCTCAAGGTTTCCGGTTTCTCCATAGCGGGCCTGGAATGCCTCAAGAAAGCGGTCCAGATTCTTAAACTGGTTGCGGCCACTGTAATATAGCCAAACGCTATCAATGGGCCACAAGTGTTCTTCCGGGAGCATCTTTTTGATGCTGGATATAGGGGGTATCTGCGGGCCGGTTCCCGTTTCGGTATTAAAACCAAATGCTCCGCCATAAGTACTATCCTCATACCAGTAAACCGGGGGAACCCAGTCGTAGGGCCCTTCCATCTTCACCCCCGTGGGACCGCTGATCTCACTAGCAAGCGGCCCGGTCTCTTCCATTAGCATGCCTCCTCCGCAATAACTCAGGATGGGACGAGTCGTATCTGCCTTGGCCATTCGCTCATTAAGCATTACCTCAAGCGACGGTCGGGGTAGCTTGTCGCTTCCATAAGTCCATATCGCTACACTTGGATGACGGCGATGCCAAAGCACCTGGTCTCTGTAATTATTGGCATGCAGTTCTTTGTCTTCTCCGCGAATTGTTACATATTCATCATGCGGAATGCCTGTGTAAGTTTCCCACTCCCAATGGGCAGTCCATCCTAACATAAGCAGCAATCCATATTCATCGGCCTTTTCCATGATTGTGCGGTTCCGCCCCCAAAAACTTTCCAGGCGAATGGAATTGAGATTAAGATGTTTGGCATATTTCATCTGGGCTTCTACCTTTTCATCAGGATCGGCCAAAAAAATGTTATCCACCCACCCGGCACTTTTGACCATGACTTTTTTTCCGTTAACCATAAACCCGCGGTAACCTTCTTCATTCCAGAAATCATCAATTTCACGGATCCCAAACCGGAAAGCTTCAGAGTCACTAACTTGTCCGCCTGCTTCCAGACTCAAAGAGAGATCATACAAATGAGGCTCCCCCATGTTATTAGGCCACCACAAACGGGGGGCTTCCATGGTCAATTCAGGGAATTCCTCAGAAGTAAAAAAGACTTCCCTTTTTTCATGAGGCTGAAGGGTTACGGTTTTATCCAGTGAGATATTATCGAAACTCGCATTCAGCACCACATTCTGCTTACTGGAAGAGTGATTTGTTAACCTTGAAGATAGGGTTAAATCCGCTTCGTCAAGTGTCTCTTTATCTACAGAGGAAACCACGTTGGAATGTCTCATGGAAACTGGTCCCGTGTGCCTGAGGCAGACTCCACGCCAAAGCCCCATACTCCTGTCCGGGGGAGTGGGGTTCCAGTCTACAAATCCTTTGCTAATGTCTTCACCGAAAACAGGAGGTATCACTTCAACAGCGAGAATGTTCTCCCCTTTCCGAAGATGGGGGGTGACATCAAAATTCCAGACCCCGTAAGACCCCTGAACGGAATCTTCACTCGCGATCCGGGTGCCGTTGATCCATATATTGGCTTTGAAATTAAGGCCTTCGAAAGTTATTTGATAAAAATCTGAATTGGAAAGACTCTCAACATCAAAAACCCGCCGATACCACCATGGCACCTCATAGGGGGTTTTGTCCATGTTCTCAAGAACAAAAGGTTCAAAGATGTCTTCAAAAAAACCGTTTTGCATCAATCCATTAATCACTGTAGAGGGAACTTCCACATGATATCCAAGGTCGTCATCAAAGGAAGCGGAAGAAATATCTGTACCAGCTGCATCAACAGAGTCGGATGAGAAAAGTTGCCACCCATCATGCAAATATTGCCGGTGAACTTGCCTGGCAGGGTCGGAGGTACAGGATGACCCGCCCACAACTATTACCAACATAAAAAAAATGTTGAAAATTTTCTGCTTCATAAACGATATTAGTTAATGGTTTTTTAAAAACGCGATCAGATCAAGGATGTAATTCAATTCTATTTTACCCGATAAATCCCGTAGGAATGAGCTTGGAAAAACTCCGGGAAACCATCAATTTAGAATTTTAAAATCAATAAATCGTTTGATTTTCAGGTATGAGATGCCTGCCAGGCGTATAATGTAGAAATAAAACTTGATATACAAACTAATCATTGTTTATATAACTGGAATTCCCAAAAAAACAGCAGACAAGTGAGAATGAATCGTATGACTCTGAATCCCTATATTATGACTCAAACAACCTTTAAAATATATTTTTTAACTCAACTGTTCTTGAAAAAGATTAACAAACGGTTGCGAATAAAAAAACAAATATCCCGTAACTTGATGCATTTCCTGAAAAAACTGGGTCCTTCCTCAATATAGAGAGACCGAACCCAGTATAATAGAAAATAGCGATAGTGTGTAAAGGAGTGTTTTGTCAAAAACGCAAAGAATTATCCTTCCAAAGGCTTAAATACCCACACCCAACCAGGACTCCAGACCATTCCCTGATTAAACAGGACTAGTCGGTCTTCGGTTAGTTCAAGGATCTGGTAGCTTTTATCGCCTTCTGTATGAACACCGCCACCTTCAACTCCGAGAATATTTGCTTCTCCAATCAGGCGGAGCTCAGAAAAATCGGAGTTAAACACCCAAGTGGTATTTCCAATGGGATCAGCATCCGGGGAAGCGTAATAAGTGAAGCCCGGTTCCCCTTTGAGATCGAAGACCATGCGCCCGTCAACATCTGATGGAGGATCTGCAGGCTGCCACCAAAACATGGATGGATCCTCATCGGTCATATACCACCACCTTTCCGGATCGGCTCGATCAAAAACCCAGGTTTTGCTGCCTTCTCCAACAAGGTTGCTCCATTCCTCAGGCACATCATTATCAAGTTTGGTAATCTCTACATCTATAGATTTAGTGACAAACTTGGCCTGATTTATATCTCCTTCGGGCAAATAGGGGGAAGAAACAACATAAGTAAAAGTTTGCGTTCCGGTGATAGGATAAAGTACCTCCACCTCATCGCTATAACCTTTTCCAATGATGTAGTCCCAATAGCCGGTTACTCCGGGTGTGTTGAGTTGCAAAGTAAAAAGATTGCTACCGGGGGACGAATGTTCCACACTGAGTTCAATCTGTTCGGGATCAAAAGTGTTTTCCAGCGCTTCCCTATCCTCTATAGGATCACAGGAAGTCAGCATCACCAGCGATGCTACTGCCATAAGGCTGCTTATTTTGAATATTTTCATTTTTCAAAAGAATTTGAAGTGTTGAACCATTATTTCTTCCATCCGTCGTTTTGCTCATAAACTCCGTCAGAAAGGCGTATTTCCGACTCGGGAATCGGCACCAGCCCTTTAATATCAGGGCGATAACTCACTGAATATGTTTCTTCTACCCCTGAATTTATAACGGGCATGGAACGCGAGAAATAATTATTTCCATCGTTTTCCACATCTCCCCATCTAACCAGGTCAAACCAACGAATACCTTCAAAAGCAAACTCAAATTTCCTTTCCTGTTTCAGGGCATCGAGGGAATAATCATCCACAGGTTCCAGTCCGGCACGATCGCGGACAGCATTAATTCCATCGGGCGTATCTGTAAGCTCAGAATGCATCAACAATACATCAGCAAACCGCAGGTAATAATAATCCTGTGCAGCCCATAACATATAGCTATCACTGTCGCTACCAGGTCCGTACATGTAATAAAACATCCCCTTCGTCCCTTCGGGGCCATCATGTCGTAACTGGATGTATTTCTTATTGACAAGTTCGGTTTGTAACACACCATTATTGGCCCCTGGATCATATGCTTCTACATTTTCATCGGTGGCATTCAGGTCAAGCACCGACCCTCTTTTGCGGGGATCATCACCAGACCAGTCATCGTAAAAGAGGGGATTTACAGCACCAAATCCCCAACCCTGACCATAGGGACCAACATCCTGACCACGCACCGAAAAATAAAGGTTAGCCCAATTTCGGTATTTTGTAGCATCCCAATCGGCAAAAGCATATCGTTTGGCAAACATCACTTCAGAATTGCCCGTGCCGATATTGGAGTTAGGACCATCTTGTCCAACCCATTCCAGACCTTCGTCCTCAGCCCATGGCAGGACTACTTCGCCGGCACTTTGATTAACATAAGAATAAGGCCAAAGGTTACGGAAATCAGAGACCAGTGCATAACCACTTTTATCGATGACTTCCTCAAGATGTTGCACAACCTTATCTTGCCCGATCACTGTACCATCAGGCAATTTGATATTGGAAGTGGACTGGTTTTCAATATTGGTCATGTAACCTGTAAAATAGAGGTATGAGCTGGCAAGATAAGCTTTGGCCACCCAACGATTTGCATGCCCGTATTCTTCAACAGAAATGGTATTTACATCCACTTCCGGCATCAGAGTGGCCCCCTTGTGAAAGTCGGAAGCAATCTGACTAAATGTTTCGGGGATGGATGCCCTAGGCACATCACGAGGTGCATCAGGAGCAAGAATCAATGGCAGGCCTCCGAAAAACCGAGCAGCTCTGAACATAAGAAACCCCCGCATAAAGTAGGCCTCACCCAACGCTTTATTCAAATACGAATCTGCATCTTCCGAACTGGCAAAGAACGAAGAAAAATCAGCATCTTCTTGATTCAGAGCATCAATAATGCTGTTTGCACGGAACACACCTCGGTAGGTTTCAAGCCATAAATCCCGGTAAGCGTCTTCATTGGGGTTTACAAATTCGGCGGCATTTTTTGCAAAAACATCATCGGCACCACCACCTGCCAAAACAAGATCACTCATCATGCTTGCCGCAATATGTTCATCGCCAAGCCCTGTTGAAGTCTGAACTAAAAGGGAATTATAAACCCCTGCAATTGCTTCATCAATGTCTTCAGGCGTGCGATAAAAATTATCGGTGCTTTTCTGGAACAGATTTTTCGTATCCAGATGATCGTCACAACCAGTTGTTAAAACGACAGCACCCAAAATCACCAGAATTAATATTTTTTTCATGTACTTCATTTTTTTTAATTTTAAAGTCGAACAGGAACTTATACACCGTCATTTACTGTTTTCGAGAATCTATTCTGCTTGTTCTCCGCAATTCTTGCACGATGTTGTTGACAATTTTTGGAAAGAAATTTTAAAATGTAAGATTCATTCCCAACATAACTGTACGAGGCAAAGGATAAAGCCCGAGATCAATGCCTGAAGCCCAGTCGTCAGGAGCATATCCCACCTCAGGGTCCATTCCGTCATACTCAGTAAAAGTGTAAAGGTTGTTGACCGAAACATAAAGGGAGGCGGCCTGTAACCAATTCACTGTCTCCAGCATATTGTCGAAACGGTAACCGAGAGTGAGGTTGCTAACCCGCAGATAATCTGCATCATGCACATAAATGTCAGAAATATTACTGGTATTGGCATTGGTTACAGCGCTTAATCGAGGATATGAATTGGAAGTCCCTTCTCCATGCCACCTTTCAAACACGGACGTGGGATAGTTTTGCATAGGGCTTCCGGCAAAATCTCGATATGACTTCATCACTTGCATTCCAAACTTCCCTGTTAAGGAGCTATTCATATAAAACCCAAAATATTCCGCATTTAGTTGGAGCCCCATTACCAAGTCGGGATGGGGACTGCCAATCTTCACCTTGTCTTCATCATTGATAACCCCATCTCCATTCTGATCAACAAACCTTACATCTCCAGGTCTGCGCGGCGTCTCAGGCTCCGAGCCAATAACAACCGGTTCACCTTCATTTGTTACATAGTTATCGACTTCGACTTGGTTTTGAAATATCCCATCTGTTTCATAACCGATAAAATAGCCAATAGGCTCTCCTACCTCAACACGATAAACATCTGAAGTATTTTCAGCCAGCACACTGCCTTCTCCATAAATGACCCCTTCATTATTGGCCAGGCGAGTCACCTCGTTTTGATTATGAGACCCGCTCAAGACAACACCATATTCAAAAGGTCCGGTTTGATCGTTCCAGGCAAGTCTCATTTCATAACCCGTGTTTTCTACATCCCCACCGTTTATATATGGTGCTTCTGCTCCGAAAGTGCCAAGAATGGGAGCTCTGACCAACCAATCTCTGGTGGTTTTTTTATACCAATCAAAGTTCAGCACCAGCCGGGAGTTAAAGAAATTAGAATCAAAACCCACATTTATCTGTTCAGAAGTTTCCCATTGTACATCTGGATTGGGGATATTAGCTGGCACCGCTGTATTGGAGGGGACCAATTTATCAGGCCCGAAATAATAACCCCTGGACAAATACTCAATGTTGGAAGTGTAGAGGAAGTTATCAATGGACTGATTTCCATTTTGTCCCCAGGAAACTCTTAATTTACCAAAATCCATCCAGTCAGAATTGTCCATAAAGTTTTCATCGGAAAATATCCATCCTGCAGAAAAGGAAGGAAAGTACCCCCAACGATTGTCCGGTGCAAAGTTGGAAGAGCCATCGGCCCGAAAAGTGGCATCAAACATATATCGCTCGGAATAGTTATAGGAAACTCTCCCCATGTAGGACATGAGGCCTCCTCCCTGGGCTGCCCAGTCACGACCTGAAGCACTTATGTCGCCTACGGACCCAACAGACTGAACATTATCGAGATAAGCATATTCGGGCAAATTAAAATCAGTTCCTGATTTAGAAGCTTCTACATTGTTATTGAGTATGTGTTCCAGCATTTCGGAACCGGCCATTAATTCAATTTTATGGTCATCTATAAGAAAATCGTAGGACAGGGTGTTGGTCCAGGTGTAAGTGGTTCCTTGATTCATGCTTTGGGTAACGCCATCTTTTGCACGACGATCAAGGTTTGCCCGCTCATACACGGCATCATAGTTCCGAGAATGTCCAAACCATCCGTTAATTCCGAAAGTGGAACGATATTTCATGTTTTCAAAGGGTTGAATTTCGGTGTAAACATTACCGGAATATTCGTTCCCTTTCCCCCAATTATCGTTGTGCCGGTCATACATAGTGGCGATAGGGTTGTGCTGATTTCTGTCAATCCCTTCGAGTGTTGGCCCATATCCACCGGTCAATCTGTTATGCGCTCCCATATCATAATGCCGGGGCATAAAAGGATTGGTTACAATAGCATTATGAAGATCATTCCAATAAATTCCCCCGGTTGCGACACTCCGGTTACGACTATTGGTAAAGGTGAAATTCTCCCCCAGGGTAACCACATCAAAACGGTCGTTTTTAAAGAGTACCATTTCAGTGTTTAAACGGGCAGTAATTCTCCGATAACCGGCATCGGTCACATCTCCGCCAACAATACCCGTCTGATCCAGGTAAGAAAATCCCAGTGCATAGGTAATGTCTTCTGCAGACCCTGTTACGTTAATCCCATGGCTTTGAACGGAGGCATCGGATTTAATCATTTCATCTACCCAATCGGTACCGGTCCATCCGTTCTGAACTTTGTCCCATACATACTGTCCGTATTCACGCCCCGGGTTTCCGGGGTAATTGCCATCGAAATAAGTATTTCCGTTGACAATGCGGTTTTCCCAGTCATAAGGATCGGCGCCATCATTAAGACGTGCTTCGTCAAAAATATACATGTATTCCTGGGAATTTAAAGAAGTTGGCTTTTTATAAAGATTCTGAACCCCATAGTACGCATCGTATGTCACCCGGGTCTCAGATCCGGATTCTCCCTTTTTGGTGGTAACAAGCACAACGCCATTGGCAGCCCTGGAACCATAAATGGCTGCAGAAGCGGCATCTTTAAGAACATCAATAGACTCAATATCAGAGGCATTTAAGTAATCGATGTCGGACATAGCCACTCCGTCAACAATATAAAGTGGACTGGAATCACCAATGGTGCCAATTCCCCGAATATTTACAGAAGTCCCGGCCCCTGGAGCTCCGTGATTTCTTGTAATATTAACGCCTGGAGTGGTTCCTTGTAACGCCTCCATAGGAGTGGTGGTATTACGTTCAGATATGCGTTCACCATTTACATTCACATTGGCGCCGGTAACCAAAGCACGCCGCTGTTCTCCATAACCAATGACAACTACCTCGTCAAGTCCATGGGTAGCTGCTTCCATTGTTACATCAATTCGTTGTTGGTCTTCGACAGGTATTTCAAGTGTTTGCATACCAACAAAAGAGAATACCAACACAGCATCCCCTCCTGCTACCTCTATGGAATAAGCTCCATCCATATCGGTAATCACCCCATTGTTGGTGCCTTTCTCGACAACAGTAACTCCCGGGACGGGCTCATCCAAGGGATCAGTCACCACACCCGCCACATCATGCTGGGCGGAAGCGGTGAAGCCTAAAAACAAACAAAAAAACAAAATCAGATTCCCTTTTTTCATAGTCTCAGATTTAAAAATTATACAATATATAAATTGCTCTTCCGGTTTTTAACCTTTTCATCTCCATAATTGACATAACTAAAATGCTTATCCTGCAGAAAAAAGACTTGCTTTTTTCCAAACTGGGCAAAATGCGGAATAAATCGTTAGCCCTACCGGGATTTTAAACTATGGCTTGAGTAATACAAAAATCAAAATTTTAATTTTTATATGCAAGCGTTTGCCTTATTTTTTTTGCTTTTTGTTTTTTTTGATTAAGATTGCTTTTGTCGATTTAAAATTAAACTATTATTCATTTCTCTCTTTTCCCGCTTTTTTTACACCACTCCAATACCCCTGGGAGGTTTTGGTCAATAGACTTAAATGTTAATAATTTAAAATCCTCAACTTAATAGTTAATTCGGAAATACATTAAAATGCAACCCCTTGCCCTTTTCTGTAAAAGAAATGCGTCAACCCATTCCGAATTAAGCCCTCAAGGTTCATAAACAATGATAAATAATAGTCGCCAAAGGATCATTGCCGATTTTAATCGCTTGATTCAGCGCATGGAATCTGAATATCAATGGATATATATAAGACTTGAATGAGTTAGAGAAGCATCATTTATCAAACGAACTTTATGCTACTGAAGAATTAGTTTAAACAAATGAGCATGAGCATATTCCACTCTGCTTCTGCAAGCAGCTCAATAGCAATAGATCAGATGTACAGGCATTTTGTAGAAAATCCTGGTAAATGGACAATCATCTTTGCATCGGATAGCTTTCCTTATAAGAAGCAAAATCTGACGGAGCACAAACAGTGAAAGAGGAAACCTTTTTAAATCATTAAGGGCTTAAAAATCATTTGCAGCAACTTCTTGTTCACAAAGATTTTTATCTTTGTTGCAAGTAAAATAACCTCCAAAAAGACCATTCCATGAAAAAAGTATTAATAATTTTAGTAGCAGTACTTCTGACCCTGCCGGCACTTGTAAATGCCCAAAGTGGCGACCAGGCCCTCGGACTCCGTTTTGGCGGGGGGATCGGTTACGGAACCGAAATCTCCTACCAGACTCCTTTCAATACCGACCGTGCAGAACTTGATCTTGGTTTGGGGAACCGATACCATTACAGTTACTGGAACCTGACTGCTCTCTACCAATGGGTTATGCCCATCGAAAGCGGTTTCAACTGGTACCTGGGGGTTGGCCCGTCGCTTGGAAACTGGAGCCATGACGATGACAATGTAAGCGATGTTTACATGGCAGCAGCCCTGAATGCGGGCATCGAATATAATTTTTCGGAAGCCCCTCTGCAAGTCTCGATAGATACACGCCCCGAACTCTCGCTGGTTAACCCACCGGACGATCCGTTCGGATTTGGTCTGGCACTGGGGCTGCGTTACAGATTCTGAAACGCATTCAATCAATCGACTTATTCACAACACGAAAAAGACCGGTGGCCCGAATACAAAACAACTCGGACCACCGGTTTTTTTATTGCTGCTTTTCCAATTGGTTATCAATCATCTCCCTTACTTTCCGTGAATTCCAGCGGGCCGCACCAGTTTTACTGATCAACAAACGACCCGACGGACCTATAAAATAAGTAGAAGGAATGGTAGAAGTCTCGAAAATATCCGGTTTGTTCCCCGTTAATGAATATACCGGAAGATCGTAGTCATGACGTTCCATAAAGGCATCGATGACCTCCTGTGATTCATTGCTGACCAACACAAATGCCACTTTATCCTTATAATCGTCGTATAATTCCTGAATGGAAGGCATTTCGGCAATGCAGGGGGGACACCAGGTGGCCCAGAAATTCAGGAAAACCGGACGACCATGAAATTTTTCCAGTGTCATATTCTCATCGCCCTCGGATTGCCTGATATGCATATCCCAATCACTGTCAGAAAGAAAAACCACCTGATCGTTGTCAGAGGGCGATAAAAGGGTCTGACGCACAAAAAAAGCCGACAAAGGCTTACGGGTAGCCGGAAACAACATCGCCACGATCAATACGATGAAAAGGAAATCCAGAGCAATGGTCCACCACCTTTTTTTTCGTCTGTAACGCTCCCAGCCCTTTTTCAGAATGTTTGTTTTCATAATTTTTCAATATCCCGGAAAATATGAGTATCCGGTTCAGTGCAACAACATATCCAGCCATGGGGGCAGCACAAATTTCTTATACCGCTTTCCATCGGTTGTTTCAATACTGGCCCCTACGCGGTTGGCGCCTTTCAGATCAGGTATTTTTTCATAAAACTGATCCAGATCCAGGACCACCCGTTGTCCAGTGCCGGGAGTCAGGGTAAGGGGAAACATTTCATCCTGGTTGTTTCCCCTGATTCGGAAACGTCGCTCCTTTCCCCAGCTACTAAAAATGACGTTGGGGGGCAAAAATGTCAGTCCCTCGCGGGTCTTGTTTTCAATGGATATGCGCAACAATTTCCGGCCTGTCACCCGGTCCTTTCCCTTTCTCACCCGGAATTTCACTTTACCCGGGAACCATTGCTGCCACATTGATTGTGCCCATTTCTGGCGGGCGATCCAAACAATAGCCACGCCCAAAAGAAGCAGGACAAAAGTGGACAAAAAACTACCCGGTCGTTGTTTCTGCTCACTCTGCCTTTCGCGCATCAACTCTTCATAGCTCTTCAGATATCGATCATCCTCTGTTGTATCCTGAACCGACTCTTGTTGAGTCTCTTCGGGAGAGGATGTTCTGTTTGGGGAAGGACGGTGACAAAGATTGATCACGAATAAAAAAAACAATCCGATGAGGATATAGTTTCCGTATTTGCGCCAAAATTTATGAAAATCAAATTGATTCATGTGCTACTCTTTATTGAGGGAAAGGTTGGAGCCCTTTGTAATTGATATAATATTCCCCGTCAACCACGGGTTTTGACATCTCATCATCACTATCACCTTCAGCATTAGCAATGCCTACACTGGCAAAATAACAAACGGCATTGTGCTTCCGCGCATGAGCAGAGACACGGGCAGCTGTTCGCGGTTGCAGCACCCCCATATCGGGATAGGCCGCGGTACGCACCACGATAAACAGCATTTTCCCGTTATGCCGGGCCAGAATTTGCGGATCGACGTCCATCTCTTTCCGAACATTCAAAACCTCATAGCCCTTGTCCACCAAGTCCTTATACACAACTTTTATGCCCAGAAAATGCAGGGCTTCATCATCCATTATCTTTTTGTCTGCCATATTCTTTCCGCAGTTTTTTACTATTTTTGCATCAGCATGTGGATATTACTCATCAGCATATTGATTGCCCTGGGGGCATCTTTCATCATTCATCGATTTTCCTCTTCAAACAACGAGGCGGCAGAGGAGCCTGAAGTCAGGGAAGTTCCCGTTGACTGCTGCGGGGCACACGAGATCTGCGAAAAAGAAGGCATTGCATCCGAAACGCAAGAAGCCATCTATTACAACGATGAGGAACTGGACCAGTTCCACGGAAAATCCCCGGAACAATACACCGCGTCTGAAAAAGAACAATTCCGCGAAGTGCTGTTCACCATGCACCCCCATGAAGTCCAGGGCTGGCTCCAAAGCCTGATGAAGCGCGGCGTAAAGCTACCCCCCGATGTGCGCGAAGAAGCCCTGAACATCATCAAACAATTTCGCTCAGAAGCCGCAACAAAAGCTTCCTGACAGGAAAGCAGACCATCGAAACTCTCGGTTCTTTCTATTTGACCAATGTCCCGGTTTTTTCCCCTTTCATGACCTTCATGAGGTTTCCGGCCTCATCCATATTGAATACCAGCACCGGAAGGTTATTCTCCTTACACATGGCCGTGGCCGTGAGATCCATCACTTTAAGTCCTTTTGCATAAACCTCATCAAAAGAAATGGTATCGAAACGAACAGCCGAAGGATCTTTTTCCGGATCGGCCGAATATACCCCATCCACACGGGTGCCTTTCAGCATCACATCGGCTTTCACCTCAATGCCGCGAAGAGCCGATGCCGTATCGGTTGTGAAATAAGGATTCCCTGTGCCACCGGAAATGATGACGACTTCACCTTCTTCCAGCGCATCTATGGCTTTGGGCTGGGTGTACAGCTCCCCCACGGGTTCCATGCGAATGGATGTCATTACCCGGGCACGGGTTCCGGCATTCTGAAGAGCTGATGCGAGGGCCAGACTATTGATCACAGTGGCCAGCATGCCCATCTGATCGCCTTTATATCGATCGAACCCTTCGGCAGCACCACTTAGACCGCGAAAGATATTTCCTCCGCCAATCACAATGGCCACCTGGACACCCTGGCGGGTCAATTCACTGATCTGCCGGGCATATTCGTTGAGACGCTGCTGGTCAATTCCATGTCCCTGGGCCCCGGTAAGTGACTCCCCCGAAAGCTTTAACAAAATTCGCTTGTATTGCATGATGAAAACTGTATTACGTTTCCCGGAAAAACCAAAATCCGGCGATCCCGGAAAAATCGGTTCATGATTCCTTTTCTGTTTTTGCAAAACTACGAATAATTTATCAGGCAAAGCATTCTGAACCGGTAAAACACCATGGTGCGAAACTCATATCGCAATCTTGTAATAAGGGAGTGCTGAAAAAGTCAACAGGTTTAAAAACAGAAAAGGGGAGCCGGCTGGGTGGGTAAGGTTAGCAGTGTTCTAACACCTCGATTCACCCTGTGTAATAGTTTTGGACTCTTCAAACCGCTCATCAATATTTTAATAAAATGACACAGGGTAAAACGGGCTAAATTAAAAAACCCGGTCTCAGATTTGAGACCGGGTTTTAATATTTTAGAAACACTGAAATCGATAAGATTATCCATTCAGGGAGTAACGCTTATATTCCGTTACAGTAAGGTCCTTATCGGCACTTTGCAGGTATTGCTTGATAGACATTTTATTGTCCTTTACAAAAGCCTGCTCAAGCAGTGTGTTTTCCTTGAGGAATTTGCCAAGACGGCCCTGAGCGATCTTATCCAGCATCTCTTCAGGTTTTCCTTCATTGCGCGCCATATCTTTCCCCACTTCAAGTTCTTTGTCGAGTACCTCCTGGGGAACGGAGTCCCTGTCAATAGCAACCGGATTCATGGCAGCAATCTGCATGGCCACATCCTTGGCCATTTGCTCCTCAACGCCGGCTTTGTTGAACCCAACGAGGGTAGCCAGCTTGTTGCCCGGGTGGATGTAAGCAATCACTTTTTCAGCTTCAATCACTGCAAAATAATCGAGTTCAAGCTTTTCTCCAATCACACCAATTTGTTCAGTGATCACATCCTTTACCGCAACACCGTCAAGCTCCTGTTCTTTCAGCTCTTCAACACTGGTAACACCTTTCTCAAGGCCAAGATTAAGCATCGACCATGCCAGGTTGACAAAGCTTTCGTTCTTGGCAACAAAATCGGTTTCGCAATTCAGAACGAGCAACGCCCCTTTTTTGCCGTCTTCGGTCACTTTGGCAAGGGCCACCCCTTCGCTGGCTTCACGATCGGCACGTTTGTTGGCAACAGCCATTCCCTTTTTGCGAATGGATTCAACAGCTTTATCAAAATCGCCGTCGGCTTCGGTGAGGGCTTTTTTACAGTCCATCATACCGGCGCCGGTATATTTCCTGAGTTTATTTACATCAGCAGCAGTAATAGCCATGATATATGATTTAAAGGTTATGAATAAAAACAGGTCCTATAAATAGAGACCCATTAAACAACACTATTCTTCTTTTTTGTTTTCTTCCTGAGAGGCGGACTCATCGCTTTTGTCTTCTGCCTGAGAAGGCGATTCACTGCTTTTCTTTTCCTCTTCAGAAGAAGACGCTACAGGCTCGGCAGATGATTGCTTTTCACCTTCGCCGCTATCCTTGTCTTTCCGGGCTCTTGTCCGGCGTCCACCGCTTTTCTTTTCACCCTTTTTCTCTCCCTGCTGCGCAGCTTCTTTATCTTTCTCGGCTTTACGCTCCTGCAGACCTTCTTTGATGGCCTGCGTCATGATGTCAACCACGAGTTCGATGGAGTTGGAAGCATCATCATTGGCCGGAATGACATAATCGACATTGCGGGGATCCGAATTGGTATCGACCATTGCAAATACCGGAATATTCAATCTTTGAGCTTCCCGGACAGCAATGTGTTCTTTCATCACATCCACGACGAACATGGCTGCCGGCAGACGGTTCAGGTCCTTGATGCTGCCCAAGGTCTTTTCCAGCTTGGCACGCTGACGGGTGATCTGGAGTTTTTCGCGTTTGGAAAGGCGGTTCCAGGCGTCCTCACCCATCAGTTTATCGATGGAACTCATCTTTTTAACAGCTTTCCGTACGGTAGGAAAATTGGTCAGCATTCCACCGGACCAACGCTCGGTCACATACGGCATGTTGATGGCCCCGACTTTATCAGCAATAATATCTTTTGCCTGTTTTTTGGTGGCAACAAAGAGTATTTTGCGGCCCGATTTTGCGATTTGTTTCAGGGCATCAGCGGCTTCATCAATTTTAGCCGCGGTTTTATGCAGGTCTATAATGTGGATACCATTGCGCTCCATGAATACATAAGGAGCCATGGAGGGATTCCACTTTCTTTTGAGGTGGCCGAAATGTACACCGGCCTCTAACAATTGATCGAAATTAGTTCTGGGCATTTTGTTTTTTTTAACGTTTACATTCTGTTCCAAGCAACCATTAAGTAGTCCATCACGCGGAATCTTAATAGTTTAGATACTAAACGTACCAGACGATTATTAACGCTTGCTAAACTGGAATTGTTTTCTTGCTTTGGGTTGACCGGGTTTCTTGCGCTCAACAACGCGGGCATCACGGGTCAGGAATCCGCCTGAACGCAATGTGGGTTTGTTCTCTTCATCAATTTTAACCAGCGCCCTGGCAATAGCCAGCTGGGCGGCCTCGGCCTGTCCTTTGATTCCGCCTCCTCTGAGATTGACAAGAATATCGAAATTACCGGCAACGCTCAAAGCGTTAAGAGGCTGCTTTACGACATACTGAAGTGTCGGAGTGGGGAAATATTGAGACAATTCTCTTTTATTGACGGTGATCTTACCACTGCCCTCTTTTACATAGACGCGGGCAACGGCTTCTTTTCTTCGTCCAATGGCATTCGTCACTTCCATACTGCTTATTTAATACTGTTAATATCAATTACCTTCGGTTTCTGAGCCTCGTGTTTGTGTTCGCTTCCGGCATACACATGCAGATTTCGTATAAGCTTACTTCCCAGCTTGTTCTTAGGCAACATTCCTTTCACGGCATGCTCCACCAGACGGGCCGGATTTTTGGCATACACATCTCTGGGAGATTCTTCACGCTGTCCGCCGGGATGACCGGTGTGCGAATAGAAGATCCGATCGCTCCATTTTTTACCAGTCAGCTTTACCTTGTCGGCATTGATGACAATAACGTTGTCGCCACAATCCAGATGAGGCGTGTAATTCGGTTTGTACTTCCCGCGCAGCAATTTGGCCACACGCGAACTCAAACGACCGACCACCATATCGGTGGCATCTACAACAACCCACTGTTTATCAATGGTATCTGGTGTGGCCGATTTGGTTTTGTAACTTAAAGTGTCCACAGTCTTTCCTGTTTTTGAAAATTAGACCTACATATAAAAAAACTCAAAAACACAGTATGCCATCCCTTGTTGATTTCCGGCATCGGGCAAACACCGAAGTCAACATTTATCAGGGCCACAGCACTCTGTGCAGTTCAGCATGGATAATAACCGGGCGCAAAATTACGGCTATTTTTATTAAATACCAATCTTTTAGAAACAAAATCCCTCATCAAAAAATACTATTACCCGGAGAACTGGCAGATTGTTTCACTTGGTTGACAATGAAAGTTTGACAAAGGATTGTCTTCATCAGCAATGATTTTTTCTACCTTTATTGCATGGAGAAATTTTGGCAAACCCTGTTTTTGATTGTCATCCTTGCTATGCAGGGGCATTCTTTTGTAGACGCTCAATCTTTTGACGGAGGCTTAAAAACAGGGTTGACAGCTTCGGAGGTTGCCGGCGATAATTTGGCGGGACCAGACAAAACCGGCTTTTTTGCTTCAGTCTTCACCCTTTATCCGGTCTCTTCGTCCGGAAATTTGCGCCTGGAAATTATGTACATCGAAAAAGGGAGTCGTGCAAAGCCGTCAGAAGAAAATAACTTTTTCGATTATCGTTTTGCCCTTCAATACCTGGAAATGCCGGTTATTTGGGAACAGGAACTCCCTTCCTTCACTTCCCTGAAGCATTTGAATGATTTGAAAATTTACGGCGGGTTATCAGGTGCTTTTCTTGTCAATGCCAGGGAAGAAGAAAACGGGGCATCCATTTTAACACCGGAACGAGAAAATTTCAAGAATGCGGAACTGAACATCCTGACAGGAATCTCCTTCCCGTTGTCCTCTTCAATAGAGGCGGTTTTCGGCTTTTCCAATGCGCTCACCCCCATCCGCCCTCATGCGAGCGGAGGGAAAACCTGGATTGACCGGGGGCAATATCACTCGCTTTGGTCTCTTGGCCTTTCTTATACCTTTTGGTAAGCCTGCTTCTTTCTTTTTTGAAGATTATTAATTTTGCATTTTCAGGATGCCTGGACAAATATGCGGTAACGGGGGATTTTCCAAACAAGCAAATGGAAATCATCAAACCAGCTACCGAATTGACACAATACAATGCTTTACAGCGCATGGCTGAAATTTTCCCATGCATAAAATGAAAAAAATGGACGACAACAACAAATACATGGAGTTGGCCGCAAGCCTGGCTGAAAAAAATGTGGCCGGGGGCGGAGGCCCCTTTGGGGCTGTAATCGTGCAAGAGGGCAAAGTAATTTCAAAAAGTTGCAACCAGGTAACCAATAAAAATGATCCCACTGCCCATGCCGAGATTGAGGCCATCCGGGAAGCCACATCCAAACTGGGAACTTATGATCTGAGCGGTTGCACCATATATGCAAGCTGCGAGCCCTGCCCCATGTGCCTGGGGGCCATATACTGGGCGAGGATCGATGCCATCTTTTTCGGGAATACCCGACACGATGCAGCAGAAATTGGGTTCGATGACGAATTCATCTACCGGGAACTGGAAAAACCTGTCAGCGAACGATCGATTCCAACTCAACAAATCCAAACCGCTAATGTGAAAAAAGCTTTTGAAGCCTGGAAGCAAAATCCGGAAAGAAAAGAATATTAATATGTTATGCGTATCTCCCGCGATTTTTTCTCCCGTGATGTATTAGAAGTGGCCCCGGAGCTTTTGGGAAAAACACTTGTTCGGGATTTTGGCAACGGCCATCTTTTAAAAATCACCATTACAGAAACAGAAGCTTACCGGGGTGAAGAAGATCAAGGATGCCATGCCCGCAAAGGACGAACCCAACGTACAGAAGTCATGTACCATCAGGGCGGTCTGGTCTATGTGTACCTCATCTATGGCATGTACTGGCTGCTCAACTTCACAACCGGCGATGAAGGGCATCCCCAGGCGATCCTAATTCGCGGATCGGCAGAAATACAGGGACCCGGCCGGATCGGACGGGAACTTAAACTTGACAAATCTTTTTACGGGGAAGATCTGATTTCATCTTCACGGATTTGGGTAGAAAACAACTCCGGCAAACAGAAACAACCAGGTTTTATTTCAATGCCCCGGGTCGGCATTGATTATGCCGGAGAATACTGGGCAGGTAAACACTGGCGATTTCGGATGGAATAAAACAAATTTTTTTTCAAAACTCATTATCGCACATTTCAGCCTTCTCAGTTTCTTTTCCTCAAAACAGTTGCTTACATTTATCCTGCAAAATCAAAATTAGCCATGGCCAAAACTACTCCTTTCGACAAGTTTTCAGATCAATATGAACATTGGTTCACATCCAATCATTTTGCTTACCTCTCGGAACTGGCAGCCATCCGTTCCATGATGCCAAGAGAGGGAAAAGCTGTTGAAATTGGAGTAGGTAGCGGATTGTTTGCGGCTCCCCTGAAAATCAAAGAAGGATGCGATCCATCAGAAGCCATGCGCACCAAAGCCATTGAAAGGGGAATCAATGCCATTGCATGCAGCGCAGAAGATCTCCCCTACGAAGACAGTTCTTTCGACCTGGTTCTCATGGTCACAACCATCTGCTTTGTTGATGATGCGCCCAAAACGATCCAGGAGGTTAACAGGATCCTGAAACCCGGAGGCACGCTTGTCCTCGCCTTTGTAGATAAAGACAGCCCTGTTGGTCAACTATATCAAAAGAATAAATCAAAAAGCCGGTTTTACAAAGATGCCAGCTTCTTTAGTACCGACGAAATCAAACATCTTCTGACAAATAATGGCTTTACCATAGAAAAAAGTGTTCAGACCATTTTTGGTAATCCTTCGGAAATGAAAGAAATACAAAAACCTCTCGAAGGAGATGGAAGAGGAAGCTTCATTGTAGTACTTGCCAGAAATGTGATCGAATCGTCCACAAAATGCATGGTGGACCATTATTTATATCGGGAGGAATAACCCGGCACAAATTACATTCTCACAATTTAGAAAACATTTCAAACCCCGTTTCTGAACGCCGGCATACTTTATATTGAATCCTCAAAAGCGGTTTTCACTTCAAAGCAAAAACGGAGGCAGGTTTTCGCCATTTTTTTAAAACAGATAGTCCGTTAAACTTCTATATCCCTTTACGATTCAGGGGGTTTAATTTTTTTGACATTTTTCTCATTAAATTGCATTACACGGCATTATATGGATTTTCTAACATCTTTTATCTAACCAAATGTGTAAACAATTGAAAATTTTGCATTTACATTTTTCGTTGGCT
>JBNJDH010000011.1:0-21498 GCA_051744695.1 Bacteroidota bacterium
TATGATTAAAAGGCTTGTTCTTGTTTTCGGCGGTAGTTGATGTATGAATAGGACAATGCGCTCTTTGTATCGGTATACGGGCCCCCGGATTGTTCGGGGATCCAGTATTCCTTTGACAGTTCAGGAAACCAGGTGTCAATGCCATCGAAGGCATGATGAACACGGGTCATGTAAATTCGTTGCGCTTTTGGCAGAAACAACCGGTACACTTCTCCACCTCCGATTACAAAGATATTTTCTTCAGGGGAGGATATTTTTTCCAATTCATCCGGATGGGTGATGGTCTCGCATCCTTCGGCAGACCAGCTTTTTTGCCGGGTCAGGACGATGTTTCGCCGATTGGGGAGCGCGCCTCCGGGCAGCGATTCAAATGTTTTGCGCCCCATAACAATGGCATTGCCTGACGTAAGGTTTTTAAAGCGCTTCAGGTCATTACTGATGTAAAACGGCTGATCGCCTTTCGTTCCGATGCCATTGTTTTCGTCGGCAGCAACAAGGAGAGACAAATTCATGGTTATACGGAAATTTTCCCTTTTATGGGGGGGTGAGGATCATAATTGCTCAGGGTGAAATCGTTGTACTGAAACCCGTCAATATCTTTTACATCGGGATTGATTTGCATATCCGGCAAAGGCCGGGGTGTCCGCGTTAATTGCAGTTTTACCTGGTCGATGTGGTTCAGGTAAATATGAGTATCCCCCAAGGTATGGATAAACTCACCGGCCTGAAGCCCCGTGACCTGAGCAATCATTTTGGTCAACAAGGCATAGGAAGCAATGTTGAATGGGACACCGAGAAAAATGTCGGCACTTCGCTGATAGAGCTGGCAACTGAGTTTTCCATTGGCCACGTAAAACTGAAAAAGAATGTGACAGGGAGGCAATTGCATGTCGTCGAGTTGCCCAACGTTCCAGGCACTCACGATGTGGCGCCGCGAATCAGGATTGCTCCGGATGGATTGAATCACCTGCTGCAACTGGTCGATGTGCCCGCCTTTGTAATCGGGCCATGATCGCCACTGGTAACCATAGATGGGGCCCAAATCTCCGTCTTCACGGGCCCATTCGTTCCATATCCGCACCCCGTTTTCCTGAAGATACCCCACGTTGGTGTTTCCGCTGATGAACCACAACAATTCATGAATGATGGCCTTCAGATGCATCTTTTTGGTGGTGAGCAGTGGAAATCCCCTTTCCAGGTCAAATCGCATTTGGTGGCCAAAAACGCTGATGGTGCCTGTTCCGGTGCGGTCTTTTTTTTCAATGCCTTCATCCAAAACACGCTGGAGTAGTTCTTTATACTGTTTCATGGTTGTCTTTTTAGTTTTGGGGTTTTGCCGGATCTGTCTCGATTATTGTTGAAATGGGATAGTGATCCGAGTAATCGATGCGATGTCGGGTAAATTGATAAGACCGGAAATCTTTCTCGTGAAAAATGTAATCTATACGCAAGGACGGAAGCCTTCCGTTATAGGTGCCGCCCATGCCGGCGCCCGATTCGCGGAAGGCATCTTTCAATTCCCCCCTCATTTTGTGATACACATAGGAAATGGGGGTGTCGTTAAAATCGCCACAGACAAGCACGGGGTAAGGCGAATTTTCGATGTGCGTGGAAAGAACATCTGCCTGATGGGATCTTTGGCGAAAAGCCCGTGACATTTTATTGACGATCTGCTGAAGACCCTGGCGTTGTTTCTTGTCCATTTCAAGCCTCAGACTATCGATGACATTAAAGTCGTGTTCCTTAAATCCTATGGATTCCAGGTGATTGTTAAATATCCGGATAACTTCTCCGTTTAATTTTATGTCGGTATAGATGGTCATGTTCTTACTATGTTCGAAAGGTAAGGACCCCTTGTTGATGATAGGATGCTTGGAGAATGTAGCTATTCCGTACCCGGCATTCCTTTCATTACGTGACCTGTAAGCGATGTGGTTGTACCCCATTGTATTTAATCGGGCCTTTACCCGGTTGGGGTGAAGGTTTGCCCGGCGATGTGAAGTATAAAATTCCTGGATACACAGGATGTCCGGGTCTTCTTTCCGGATAAATTCAAAGATGGATTCACTGCTGTTAGGAAGTCCGGACCAGTCGTAAAAGTCGAACATGCGCGTATTGTAGCTCATGACCTTTAGGGGCCGATTGAGATCATCCGGGGCCTCCTCCCCGCTGAATTGATACACATTGTTCCATTGGCTCCAGGTGAGGGCCAGGGCCAGCAGTGGGATCAGAAAACGTTTGCTTCGCCGGATGGCATGAATGATGAAAAGGATTAGGTTGACAATCCAGAGTCCCGGGAACAGAAAACCCATGAGTGTGAATACATGGATCTTTTCGGGGCTGATATAGATGACCGCCATTGACAGAAAAAGCAGAAAGGCCGCCAGTAAAGTGATGATAAACGATATGGAATTGAACAGTCGTTTCACAACTCACGATTTATTGTCCTGGCTGGCATTGAAGAGGGTTTTCTTCTCCTCTTTCGATAAGCTTTCGTAGCCACTTTTTTTGATTTTTTCGAGGATTCGATCCAGTTCTTTTTGTTTTTTCTGTTTTTGCTCGTTGTATTCCAGGTCGGTGAGCGGCCGACTGTGGGTCACTTTCATTTTCGGCTTTTTCTGAAACATGTCGCCCGCATCGGTGGCGAACCTGTCAAAAAAGTTGCCTGATATTTTTCCTTCTGACAATTTCCACCCATAGTACAACCCGATCAGGGCACCTCCGATGTGGGCCAGGTGACCGCCGGTATTACTCATCCCCGGGATGCTGATCAAATCGATGATGAAAGCTCCCAGGGCAAGATATTTTAACTTGACTGGCCCGATGAGAAACAAATATACTTTAAAGTCGGGCCGCACACGAGCTACTGCAAAAAGAATGGCCATGACCGAAGCCGATGCGCCAAGAAGAATGGAACCTCCGCCTCCCGGCTGAAAAGCCGGTAAAAGGTTGAACGTCAATATGTAAATTGCGGCTCCTCCCAGTCCGCCCCAAATGTAAATGGTCAGAAGCTTATTTTCATCCACCAACTGGAGAAACAACCGTCCGAACCAATACAGGTAAAGGACATTGAATAAAATATGGAAAAAGTCATAATGCAAAAACATGTAGGTGATGAGCGTCCATGGGCGGATCAATAACATTGCCGGCTCCGAGGGAACCGACAACCAGGTGATCACTCCCTGTATGGATGCAGGGTTGCCACTGACCAATAAAAACAATAGCTGGAGGAGTTTTATAACCACAAACACCCCGATGTTTATGTAAATGAGTTTGGTAAGGATTGTGCCTTTCCCAAACGACTCTTTTATTTCGTCCCAGATGCTCATAGTTGCAAATTAATAATAAATTCCTTTGTTTTTCCAGTATTTAATCAGGATAAAACCAAACAACATTCCGCCCAGGTGAGCCCAGTGAGCTACATTGTCCATTTCGGACCCTCTGATGCCCATAGTGAGTTCAATGATTCCATAGATGATGACAAAATACTTGGCCTTGATCGGAATGGGAGGGAACAGAAGCATCAACTGGGCATTGGGAAACAGCATCCCAAAGGCAAGCAGAATGCCAAAGACAGCTCCGGATGCGCCAATCGTTACAAAGCTGTCGAGATAGGCTTTTCTGTATTCCAGTAAATAATCCTTGGACAGGGAAATGGCTTTTTCCGGGTCACTATTAAGCAACTGATTGTAAGTTTCTGCAAAATCTTCATAGTTTTGCTTCATGGCCATTGACCGGATATCCAGATGCTGATCAAAAAAAGCCTGAAGTTTTTCGGGTGATGCATCGTTCATGTATTCCGTTATGGCATTCATGACCGGCATCACTTCCATGTATTGCGTGATTGTATGGATAAGAGCGGCCCCGATTCCGGTGACAAAATAATATACAAGGAATCTTTTAGGTCCCCAAACGGTTTCTAGCATCCGCCCAAACATGAACAGGGCAAACATGTTGAAAAACAGGTGGAAAATGATGATGCCCGAAGCTGGAGAAAAATAGGCATGCAGAAACATGTAGGTAATGAACTGGGCCGGATTAAATGCATCGGCAGTGGGGAGGTGAAGCCCCAGATGCTCTTCAATGCGGAAGCCAAAAGTGGTGAAAAACACCAGGCTGGCTACATAAAAAATCACGTTGATGATCAGCAGGTTTTTCACTACTGGTGTCATGCCGCCGAATGGAGATGATCCCATATTCATTTTTTGTCAAATTTTTATATTCCGTTTCCGACTTCCGTGCCAGGTTGCCATTGGAAACGATTGGTAAATTTACTTATTTAAAACGTTTTTCAAGTTCTTCGTTGTCAACCACCGAAAAAACTGTTTTCCCCGAAGGGGTATAGTTAGGGGCCGAGCAGAGAAACAGCTTGTTGATGAGTTCGGCCATTTCGGCTTGTGTTAAAAGTTCGCCGGGCCGGATACAGGCATTCCTGGCCATAATGGCTGCAAGGTATTCTTTCACTTCGGCTGATGCATCCATCTCGCCGATTTTAAATGTATGCAGGGTGGCATCGATTAATTTGCCGGCACTAATGTTCTTGATGAATGAAGGTTGTCCTGTTATTTTGAAAGTCCGGCCATCATCTTCTTCCTCCAGTTCAAACCCGAAAAGTTTAAAATCTTCTCTCAATTCCCTGATCAGGATGGCATCTTCTTCGTTGAAGCTTACCTTTTCGGGAAACAGGGAGTGTTGCGAAACAGATGTTCCTGCCCGAATAGTTTTTAAAAAATTCTCAAACAAAATCCGCTCATGGGCCCTGCGCTGATCGATGATCATAATGCCCGATTTGACAGAAGTTATGATGTACTTGTTTTTGATCTGGAAATACAGGGTCCCGGTCTCTTGTTTTCCATGGGCTGATTGTTGCGCTTCCGATTCTGTGGTGAATGCTTCATCGTTGTTTTCGCCCGAGGGAAGGATAATGGTTTCATTTTCCTGGTCGTCATTATCCATTGGGGGAGCATTGTTTTCAAAACCTTCGTAAAGCGATTCCCAGTATCTTGTTGTCGATGCGTGTTGTTGAGGTTTGCTTCGGGAGGATTCTTGTTCAAAGGGGTTGTAACCGGGATCCACATCTACCGAGGGAATCGACACAGGTCCATCTTTTCTGTTTGTTGGAATATTGATGTTCTCACTTTGGTTGAAATCGATGGAGGGGACCATGTTGAACTTCCCCAAAGCCTCCCGTATGGTTGCATTCACGATTTTCCAGATGGACCGTTCGTCCTCAAATTTGATCTCTGTCTTGGTGGGATGGATATTTACATCGATGATGCCGGGATCGGCACTGAAAAAAATGAAATAGGGCGGACAATGGTCGGCCGGAACCAGGTTTTCATAAGCAGATGTTACAGCTTTATGAAGATAGGGACTTCGCATATACCGGTTGTTGATAAAGAAGAACTGATCGCCCATTGTTTTTTTGGCCGATTCGGGTTTCCCGATGAATCCCTGGATATCGATTAGAGATGTGGATGTTTCTAAAGGGATCATTTGCGGACCGGCCTGTTTCCCTATGATGTTCGTAATCCGCTGCCGCAAATTGGAGGGGGGCAGTTTAAATAACAATTGATCGTTGTGGGTCAGTGAAAATGCGATATCCGGATTGGCTAAGGTAAGGCGCTGAAATTCGTTCACGATGTGCCGAAGTTCTGTGGCATTGGTCTTCAGGAACCGCCGTCTGGCAGGTACGTTGAAGAAAAGGTCGCGTACGAGGAATTGACTTCCGGGTGCACAGGCAACAGGTTCCTGTTTTTCGATCCGGGATCCTGAAATGACAAGATGTGTGCCCAACTCTTCTTCATGCGGCCGTGTTTTGATCTCTACTTTGGCTACGGCTGCAATGGAAGCCAACGCTTCACCACGGAAACCCATGGTGCGGATGGCGAATAGATCGTTGGCATTTCTTATTTTGGAAGTGGCATGGCGCTCAAAAGCCATGCGGGCATCTGTTTCAGTCATCCCGCACCCATTGTCAATGATCTGCACCAATGTTCTCCCCGCGTCCTTTATGATGATCTGTATGTCGGTGCTGCCCGCGTCTATTGCATTCTCCCCCAGTTCTTTGATGATTGAGGCCGGGCGTTGTATGACTTCTCCGGCTGCAATCTGGTTGGCAACAGAATCGGGTAATAATTGGATGATGTCTGACATTGGCGATTGCTCTTATAATCAATGTTTAGGTTAGAGAAAAAACTGATTATACCATTCGTAAGCAGAGTTGAGCAGGTAATAAAACAAGGCCATCAGAGCCATTAAAATGATAATGAGTCGCAGATTCGATTTTTTCCTTTCTTTTCTGCTTACCTCGAAATGAGATTTGATTCGCCTGCGCATACCTCCCCGTATGCGTTCGGTATAACCACGGCCTTTTTCTTCATCCACAGGCATTCCCATCTCCTTCCGGATTTCACGTTGACGTGCTTCCCGATCTTCTTTTTCCGGATCATAATAGATGGGGTTGTAATTGAATTTCCGGTGATTCGGGATCTTGATGAATGTAAATCGCATAAACCTGACTTTAAGATATACAAAAGTAATAAATCCGTGAGTTTTTCCCCTCTTGATTTAAACCATTAAACGGCACTTAATGTTTTTGAGGAGTTCCCGTCAAAAATCGGGCCTTTTAGAATTGTGGGTCAACAAACTACTGTTACTCTTTATTTATCATATTCTTTTGTTTAACTTGCTCCGGACAAAATTATGGAATATGCTTGTAAAAACTTTCGGGGCAGCTGTTACCGGTATTGATGCCATCACCATCACCATTGAGGTGAATGTGACACGGGGCATCCGGTTTTTCCTGGTGGGCCTGCCCGACAATGCTGTAAAAGAGAGTCAGCAACGCATTGAGTCTGTCTTTAAAGAGACGGGGCACAAATGGCCGGGTAAGCGGATTGTGATTAATATGGCTCCGGCCGATACCCGCAAAGAAGGCTCGGCGTATGACCTTCCAATCGCTGTTGGCATTTTGGCTGCCGATGAGCAAATTTCGGCCGGCGACATCAGTGAGTACATGATGATGGGTGAACTTTCGCTCGACGGGACGGTTCACCCCGTCAAAGGGGCCTTGCCCATTGCTTTGCAGGCCCGGGCTGATGGTTTTAAAGGCCTGATCGTTCCTCACTCCAATGCGCGTGAAGCGGCTGTTGTAAAAGGCCTGGAGGTCTATGGTGTTTCGTCTTTCCATGAAGTGGTGGATTTTCTTTCGGGTGAAGCCAAGCTTGACCCGGTGGTTGTGGACACCGATGCCGAGTTTCTGAAGGAACAATCGAAAAGCGAATTGGATTTTGCCGATGTCAAAGGCCAGGATAGTGTGAAAAGAGCCCTGGAGGTTTCTGCGGCTGGCGGGCATAATCTCATTATGATAGGCCCTCCAGGCTCGGGAAAATCCATGCTGGCCAAACGGTTACCAACCATTATGCCACCCCTGACTCTTGATGAAGCTTTGGAGACGACCAAAATTCATTCTGTGGCCGGCAAATTGAATGGACATGTTTCACTTCTTACTCGCAGGCCTTTTCGGAGCCCTCATCATTCAGTGTCTGACGTAGCCTTGGTCGGCGGTGGCTCTTATCCCCAGCCCGGTGAGATCTCTCTGGCCCACAACGGAGTTTTGTTTCTGGATGAGCTGCCTGAATTTAAGCGGACTGTGCTGGAGGTGATGCGGCAACCTCTGGAAGACCGCACCATTTCCATCTCCCGTGCCCGGTTTACCATTGATTATCCCGCCAGCTTTATGATGGTGGCCAGTATGAACCCCTGCCCCTGTGGATTCTACAATCATCCAGAAAAGGAGTGTGTATGCAGCCCCGGTGTGGTACAAAAATATCTCAGCCGCATTTCGGGGCCTTTGCTCGATCGCATTGATCTTCACATTGAAGTGGTTCCTGTCCCCTTTAATGAATTGGCGGATAAGCAGGCTGCGGAGAGCAGTTCAACCGTCAGGGAGCGTGTAATTAAAGCCCGTGCTGTTCAGTCAGAAAGATACAAAGATCAGCCTTACGTTCATTGCAATGCCCAGATGAGCAGCAAAATGCTAAGCAAATTTGCCAATCCTGATGAAAGCGGGCAGGCCATTTTAAAAAATGCCATGGAGAAACTTGACCTTTCTGCGCGGGCTTACGACCGCATCTTGAAAGTCTCCCGGACCATCGCCGATCTGGAAGGAAGCGAATCCATAGAAGCACACCATGTGGCCGAGGGGGTGCAATATCGCGGACTTGACCGCTCGGGATGGGCAGGTTAATGGAATGGTGGCTGCTATTGATGGGAGAAATCAGAGATTATACTTTAAAATAACTAATGGTATGGCGCAGCTTTTGGATTTCTTCAGAGAAATCGTGAGCCATTGTATTCATGTTTTCGGATGTTTGTGCATTCATTTGGGAAACCTTGTCTAGTTCCAAAAGAGCATTGTTGATTTGAGATGCCCCTGAATCCTGCTCTTTGGAGGCAGCAGATATTTCCAGAACCAGTTCGTTTGATTTGTTGATTTTCGGCAGAAGGTCTGCAAAAATCTGCATAGCATTTCGGGCGTTATCCACACTATTGGTTGAGAGGTTATTGATTTTTGATGCGTTTACACGGCTTCTTTCTGCCAGTTTTCTGACTTCCGCTGCTACCACAGCAAACCCTTTTCCCTGTTCGCCAGCTCTGGCAGCTTCAATGGCGGCATTGAGAGATAAAATGTTGGTTTGCCTGGCTACATCCTCAATGAGTACAACGCTTTCATAAATGTTCTCGATTGCCTGAACAGCCTCTCGTAAGATTTTTTCTCCTTTTTGTGCATCCCCGGCAGCTTCAGCGACCAGTTTCTCAGTTTGACCGGCATTGTCGGCATTTTGGCTGATGTTCGAACTCATTTCCTGCATAGAAGCTGACAACTCTTCTGTGGAACTGGCTTGTTCGGTGGCACTTTCTGAGAGAGAAGAAGCTGATGTGTTCATTTCTTCGCTTCCGGTTTGAACCGATTCTGAAGCTTTGAGAGCCTGATTAATCATTGTTGAGATTTGTTCCTTCATGGCATCGAAGGCGCTGGAAAGCTGACCCAATTCGTCTTTTCTGGATGTTAATTGTTTGGAGGGTTTTCCTGTAAGATCTCCTTCTGAAAATTGTCGCGCAAGACCGGAGATTTGCACAAGCGGAGAGGTGATTGTGCGGGAAAGCCATAGCACCACCATTAAAGTGACTGAAAGAAAAATGATGCTCAGGATAATGCTGCTGGTTTTGATGGGCTCAATGATACTCAGCAGCTCGTTGGTAGGAGCCATGAGAACAGTTGTTAACCCTGTGTCGCCAATTGGCATAGATACCATTTCGTGTTCCTGGTTCTCGTATTCCTGAGCAGAAATAATGGTTGTCTCATTATTCCCGAGCAGATGGTTGACGATTTGTTTTTCTGTAAGTTTGCTGAGCTGCATGTTGATTTCCTCTTCTTCCCCTGAGATGAGGATTTTACCATTTTCATCGACAACCCACATTTCACTGCCGGCGGTAATTTTTCGTTCGTTAAAAACTTGTACAATTTCAGTGGGGTTGATGCTGACTCCTGCAACTCCAAGCGGGTCAGCAGGATCCCCTATTAATACATTGTAGAAAAATAACGTCTGATCAAGTTCTGAATTGTAATCATAATTTAAAGCTTTTTTTTCGCCTGATTCCATAGCCTGAAAGAACCAGGAATCATCAGGGTCGTCAGAGCTGACAACCTCAAGTAACTTAAAGCCTTCGGTGTAGTAATTTTTTGTAACCTTGTTGACGGCAAAAACAGAGGGATATCCCATTTGTTCTGAAAACATGTTGATTTTTTCCAGAACCAGACGTTTTTGAGTGGTATCCGTTTCCCCGGTTTTGAACCATTCGATCAAGAGTGGGTCGTCGGCCAAAATTTCCGATGTCTCCATTCCTGTTTCAAGAGTAGATTCAAGGTCACTTTGTGCTGCTTCAACAAAAGCGGGGAGCTGTTTCTCCCGTACATCATTCAGAAGGGTGTTTTTAACCGTGGTATAGTTGATCACCGATAGAATAACGATAATGGAAAAAATCAGTATTCCAAAATATACCAATAACCGGTTGCGCAGTTTTTTAAACTGAAAAAGTGAAGAAATTTTGTAACCCATTGTTCCTGTAAATCTAAAAATGTTTTGAATGACTTGAGGAATACGTGGTAAGGTTTTGTGGGTTGGGTGGATTTTATTTTTTTAAGGATAATTATAAAATATCAAAGCCGGACATTTTACGACGAGATTATTTTAATCCCATTTTAGGCGGTTTTTGATGTTTTGTTTTAGGGACTGCATTTGTTATAAATCGTGAATGTTTTGGTCTATCTTTACACTTATATTTTCAAATTTCAGGTATGAGCAGTTTTACAACAATTGTCGTGGCGGGAGGTCGCGGATTTCGAATGGGAGAGAAAGTTCCCAAACAATTTTTACCCGTTGGAAACCGGCCGGTGCTAATGCGTACCATTGATCTTTTTCTGGCGTTTCATCCATCTATGTCTGTTGTTCTGGTCTTGCCCGAAGATCAATTTGATTATTGGAAGGAACTTTGCAGACGATATCATTTTGAAAAAAAACACCATGTGGTTGCAGGCGGAAAAACCCGCTTTGAAAGTGTAAAAAATGGCCTGAAGGCGGTTAGAAAAAGCGATGTTGTTGCTATTCACGACGGCGTGCGACCTTTTGTCAGCCATGAAACCATTGATCGTTGTTTCAATGCAGCCCAAAAGTATGGAGCGGCTGTTCCTGTTGTGGAAGTTGTGGAAACCATTCGCAAAATCGGCAACAGGGGAAGTGAGGTGGTTCCCCGCGACGATTACAGGTTGGTGCAGACCCCCCAGGTTTTCCGGGTTTCTTTGATCAAAGAGGCTTATGACCGGTGCAGTGCTTTATCGTTTACTGATGATGCCTCGGTGGCGGAAGCGGCAGGACATAAGATAACCCTTGTGGAAGGGAACCGGGAAAACATTAAAATCACATCCCCCTTTGATCTGCTGATAGCCAATTCACTGATAAAGAATGAAGATGCCCTTTAAAACGATCAGGGCATCCTGTACATGAACGCATTGATATTCATGCCGGCACCCACGGAAGTCATCATCACATAGTCGCCGGATTGGAGACTGTGCCCGTTCATTTTATTTTTAACTACGAGGTCATATAAAGTGGGGACGGTTGCTACGCTGCTGTTGCCAAGCGTTTGAATGGTCATGGGCATTGTGCTGGTATCCGGTTCTTTTTTCCCGTAAAGTTTGAAAATGCGTTTGAGGATGGCTTCGTCCATTTTTGCATTGGCCTGATGGATCAGAATTTTGCTGACATCTGAAATGTCCAGATTGTTGATATCAAGACACTCTTTCGCCACTTCCGGGACGTAAGTCAAACCGTAATTATAGACCTTTCGGCCCAGCATTTTGACGAATTTGATATTGGTTTTCAGTTCCTGATTGTAAGAATTTCCCATTTTTAGCAGGTCCAGATGATTCCGTGTGTCTGTGCGGGCGACGTGCTTGAGAATGCCTGTTGGCTCTGCACTTTCTCTGGCTTCCACAACCACGGCACCCGCACCATCGGCAAAGATCATGGAGTCTCTGTCGTGCGGATCCATAGCCCGGCTAATGGTGTCGGCACCAATGACCAGGGCGCTCTGGGCATCGCCCGAACGCAGATAATAATTGGCCTGGATCATGGCTTGTGTCCATCCCGGGCAACCAAAGGTCATATCGTAAGCCACGGTTTTGGGGTTTTTGATGGCCAGTTTTTTCTTTACCCGGGATGCCAGGGTGGGCATGATATCCGGATAGAGCGTGACCGGGTCCATGTCGCCAAGATTATGGGCCACAATGATGTAATCCAGTTTTTCGGGATCGATTCCGGAATCACGAATGGCTTCCTGAGCGGCAAAGGTAGCCAGGTCAGACCCTTTGTGTTGAGGTTCTGCCACGCGGCGCTCGGAGATGTCAGTGATCTCTTCGAATTTTTTGACGATTTCATCACCGGTGTTTTCGACCTTTGTTCCATCCTCGTTGAGAAACGGACGGTCAGTAAAATCCT
Source organism: Bacteroidota bacterium (assembly GCA_051744695.1). Taxonomy (GTDB): domain Bacteria; phylum Bacteroidota; class Bacteroidia; order Bacteroidales; family Marinilabiliaceae; genus Marinilabilia. The sequence continues at coordinate 12,063 of JBNJDH010000011.1, forward strand.
GATTTTTTAAGATGACGGGAGGCACATAGCTGCCCGAACCTGTAATGATTGAATATAATGGGTTGTCGTTCATGAGAGAGTTCTAATGATGGTCTTCTTACAAATTGTGATATTCCAAACTTAAAGTTTTCCCATTCCAGCAGGCATAGGTGAATTGATTTACCCAATCGCCCAGGTAGCAAATGCGGCTGTCATCATTTAAGGGCAGGTCGAGAGCAATATGGCGGTGTCCGAAAATGAAATAGTCGTAGTGCCGGGTTTTTAGTTGTTCCCGGGCATAAGTGATCAGCCATTCATTTTCTTCTCCCTGAAAGGTTGCTTTTTCCGATTCTTCGTTGCTTTCCCGGCTTTTGCGTGACCAATTTCTTGCCAGTGTGATGCCCAGATCGGGATGGAGCCATTTGAAAAGTTTCTGGGCAACCCGGTTGGTGAAAACGGATTTGATTCTGCGGTAATTTTTTTCGTAAGGGGTGAGTCCGTCTCCATGGGCCAGATAGAACTGCTTTCCGTCGATGACAGGTTTGTAAGGCTCTTTGTGGACGATTACACCTGTTTCCCGTGGCAGGTAATCGAACACCCAGATGTCGTGATTGCCTGTAAAAAAATGTACCGGGATCCCCTGGTCGGTGAATTCACACAATTTCCCTAAAAAGCGTGTGTGGCCCTTAGGTATCACATGCCGGTATTCGAACCAGAAGTCGAAGATGTCCCCCATTAGATACAATTCCCGGGTGTTGTGGCGGATGCTTTCGAGCCAGTTGACAAACCGTTTCTCGTGCTCAAGTGTATCCTGGATGGTCGGGGCTCCCAGGTGGGCGTCCGATGCAAAATATATATTTTTTCCCTGATCCAATTTAGATGGTTCTTCTTGTTTTGGCCGACAAATATATCGGTTTTTGGCGTGATTCACCAAAAAACTTCAAAGTTCCAGATGGTTGTTGATCAGTGGAATGATTGAGTTTAAAATTCGGAATAACAAAACCGGCGAGGCCTTCCAGCCAGGCCGGTTATGGAATGAAATTCGTGAATAAGATGAGAAACTTGTTTTAAGATGATTCGTCTTCTTCTGCAGGTTCGGTCTGCCGGGCCAGCAATTTCTCGATGTTGAAAAATACAGCGTGGTCGTAATCCCTTCTGATTTTTACATCGAGCACATCATAAAGTTTCCGGAGTTGAAGGATCACCTGTTCGAGTTTTTCATCTTCGGCCACCAACAAATAGATGATGCTGGTCTCGCCCTGGCCGATGGTTCCGCACAGGATGCCTTCCATGTTGTACCCCCGGCGTGAAAAGAGGCCGGTGATGTGAGACATTACGCCGGCATGGTTGTTTACCAGCAATTCAATAACAAGGAGATTATTTGTTTCCATGATTTTATGCTTTTTTTGATGTTAATAGATCATATCTTTATTGGGTGCACCCGGTTTCACCATGGGTAGCACATTTTCGGAAGTGCTGATGGGCACATTCACCAATACCGGTCCCTGATGGCGGAGTGCTTCTTCCAGATCTTCCACCGGATCAACTGAAGTGGTCAGGTCCTTCGACGGAATGCCGAACGCCTGTGCGATGGCTGCAAAGTCGGGCTTGGCTTCAAACTGGGTGGCCATATAATTCTTGCTGAAGAATAGTTCCTGATGTTGCCTTACCAGGCCCAGGCTCTTGTTGTTAAAAACAAGGATGGTGATATTCAGATTGTTTTCGCCCAGTGTAACCAGTTCCTGGATGTTCATCAGGATGGAGCCGTCGCCGCTGAAGCAGACCACTTTCTTGTCCGGGTTTGCCAGAGCGGCCCCAATCGCTGCCGGAACGCCGAAACCCATGGTACCCAGCCCGCTGGAGCTGATGAAAGTGTGGGGGCGTCTGAAGGGCCATGTTTGAGCCACCCACATCTGGTGTTGCCCCACGTCGGTGGTGATGATGCTGTCTTTCGGGACGCTGCAGGCCACATTGTGGATGATGCGCAGGGGGTGAAAATCATCGGCATCTTCGGGAACCGATACATAGGGCATCTCCTTTTTCAATGCCTGAAGTCTTTCGGTCCATTCCGCTCGGTTGTTGTTTTCGATCATGGGCAAAACTTTATCCAGCACTTCTTCGGCCAATGCATTCAGACTATGAGTGGCTTTTTTGATTTTGTTGATCTCTGATGCATCGATGTCCACATGAATAATTTCCGCCTGAATAATGAAATTTTTACTAACACCGGTTGCTCTGTCGTCGAACCTTGCTCCCAGGGCAATCACGAGGTCGGCTTCTTCGATGAAGGCATTGGCGTAGCGGGTTCCATGCATCCCGATCATGCCCATGCTGAGGGGATGGTCCGGAGGAAAAGCGCCGATGCCCCGCATGGTATAGGTAACCGGGATGTTGTTGGTTTCTGCCAGTTTCAGTAGCATTCCTGAGGCAGCATCATTGTTGACGCCACCCCCGGCCAGAATGACAGGACGCCTGGCTTGGTTGATTTTTTGGGAAATTTCTTTGGCTTCTTCTTCTGTGACAGGGTTTCCCCGTTCGGGTGTTTTGAATACGGGTAATTCGTTCATCGTGCAAGATTGTTGTTGCACGTCTTTGGGGATGTCGATCACAACCGGGCCGGGTCGTCCCGATTCGGCTACGTGAAAAGCCTCCGGGATCACGGTCAGAAGCTCTTCGACGCTGCGCACCAAAAAGTTGTGTTTGGTAATGGGAATGGTCAACCCATAGGTGTCGATTTCCTGAAATGCATCGGTGCCTATGGCTTCGGTTGCAACCTGACCGGTGATGGCCACCACCGGGATGGAGTCAAGCTTGGCGTCGGCAATGGCCGTCAGCAGGTTGGTGCTTCCCGGTCCTGAGGTGGTGAAACATACGCCCGTTTGCCCTGTGGTCCGGGCAATCCCTTGTGCCATGAATCCTGCGCCTTGTTCATGGCGTGCCAGGATGTGCTCAATCCGGCTGTCCCGGAGGGCATGGTAAAGGTGCAGGTTGGCTGCCCCGGGGATGCCTGCAACTTTGGTGATGCCTTTTTGTTCAAGCATCCTGACAATGATTTCAGCTCCTGTCATCTTCATAATTTTATCGGTTTTTTAAATAAAGTGCATAAAAAAACCCCGCCGGTGTGTTCACCGACGGGGCTTGTATTTCAGATAAATAATCTTCTTCCTACCTTCGGTGAACACACAACAATCCCTCCACGACCACGAGAGTGACCACGTCTACCACGTTGAGAAGAAGGCTGTATGATAAAAATGTATTCACCATTGTTGATGTTTGCATTTGTTCATTACAAAAGTAGAAACTTTGGAATTTTAACCACAAAAAAATGTGACTTTTTTCATGTTTTGTTTTCTGTAATCCATCAAATATTAGAAAGTGAGGACCTTATCGCTCTCTATGGTCCATTGGGCAAACTCTTTCATGTTGCTTAATTCGACTCCCTTAATGAATTCCAGTTTGTCAATGCCCCGGGCTTCCGAACATCCGCCGCAGCTTTTGACCTGCCCCCCGTTCCGGATGACCATCTTCAGCATGCGTTCGATGTTGTAGTATCCGTTGGGGGTGTTTTGATTGGGGAGGGCACAGGTGACGGCATCAGCAAGTAAAAAGATGTTGACCTTTACCTGATCTTCGTGCTCTTTTTGGAGGGTCATGGCCATTCTTAAGGCATTGTATGCCTTTTCACTTCCGTAAGGCGCATCATTGATGATGATTAATATGTTTTGCATCTCGATTTAATTTTATGGTGTTTTTAAGTTAACAATAGTCCGTTAAACTTTTTTAAAAGCTTGATTTTTAGTCGTTTAAAAGATGTACTTGATTTTGGTAAAATGCAGATTATTAATGTCATACGATTCATCTTAAATCTTACATCTAAAAATCTAACGGTCTATTGAAGTTAACAATGGTCCGTTAAACTTTTGTAATGTCTTGTAGTTTAGCTGTTTAAAACATTGGCATTTTTCAGGTTAAATCACAGTATATCAGTATTATACGAATTTTATTAAATCTTACATCTAATAATCTAACGATCTGTTGAAGCTATGTTTGATTACAGGACGAATTGCAACTGAAATGTCATTCTATAGTTGGCATCGCTGAAATCCCCGGTTTGAGTAAACGCTTCTCCGTTTAGGGACAATCTGGCCCGGTCGGTTACGAAATAATTGCTTCCGAGGGTCAAACCCCGGAATTCATCTGCTTCGTCAGGATTGTAAAATCCGAAACGGCTGATGAGGTTCCAGTTGTTTTGGAGATGATATCCGGCCAGGAAATACCCGCCGTTAGAGATGTTCATGTTGCCGGTGGCGGCTGCTTCTTCCTCCATGGTAGTCCATTCTCCCCTGAGAAACATGGATTGTTCTTCGTAGTGGGCATGGACGGCAAATCGGTTTTGATCCAGGTCTTCTTCGTTTTCGGTGTCATAACTTCCGAGATGTCCGGAAACACCTGCCTTGAGACCTGATATAGGAGAAGCGTTTAACCGGAGAATAAGATCTTTATTGTTTGTATTCTCCGGGAGATTGGCCCCGTTGCCGTTCAAAAGAGCCAGTGAATAATCAAGAAATGAAATCTTTCCTGAAGCCATCACACCAATGTCACGGAACATGCGGTATGGATTCAATTGCCTGGTGGCAAAAGACCTTTCTATAGCGGGGTTTTTCGTGATCGGTTCCGGGCCTTCTAAACCGAAAGGTACCAGGAACTGCCCCGAGCGAAGCTTAAAAGCCGGATGAAGGTTGAAATCCGCAAAAGCATTCACCAGGGCTGGTGAGCGATCCGGTGGTTCCACAAATCCGGAAATGAAATTCACTTTTATTTTTTTGCTGAGGCTTCCGGTGAAGCCAAACCGTGCACGCTTAACTGAAAATGCCGCCGGACTTTCTTCAATATCATCAAAAGCGATGTGTTGTTGCAGGAATCCTGCGGGTTTCCACGATGGCGCATCCTTCTCATCATTGGAGGATGAATCGTTTTGTGCTGTTGCCAGATTGCTGAATGAAAAGAATACTATAACTGACAGGATCAGATGATAGCTCCTTCCACCGAAAATTCTTGAAAATTTGGTCTTTGGATGGTCCTTCATAGCGTTTTGTTTTAAATTAAATTTTTCACTTTTTCTGATAATACTTCAATGGCATAATCAATTTCTTCATTGGTTGTTGAGCGACCTGTCGAGAGCCTGACGGTTCCGGCTCCTTTCAGGTGATCTATATTCATCGCCTTTAAAACCGGGGAGAGTTCTACCGAATCGGCGTGACAAGCCGAACCGGTTGATAGGCACAGTTTGTTGCCAACCAGGGATGTAAGGGTATGGGCGTCGATGCCTTCAAATGCTACGCTTAATGTGTTCGGAAGGGCATTCGGGAGATCGCCGTTGACAATGACGTTGGTTGCAACCTGTTTTTTTAGTCCATTGATCAGCCGGTCTCTTGTTGCTGACATGTTGGCCGCGTTGGTTTTCAGGTTCCAATGTGCAATTTCTGCAGCTTTGCCTAAAGCAACGATGTAAGGCACATTTTCGGTTCCCGGTCTCATCCCCTTTTCCTGGCCTGCACCGTACAGGAGATTGGCAATTCGGGTTCCTTTTTTTATGTAGAGCGCTCCTATGCCTTTGGGTGCGTATAATTTATGTCCGGCAAGGGAGAGCAGATCCAAACCAAGATCTTTAACATCGGTGGTGATTTTCCCGGCCGATTGTGCCGCGTCGGTATGAACGGGAACATGGTTTTGTTTTGCAACCTTTGCTATTTCCCTGATGGGCTGAATGGTCCCTACTTCATTGTTGGCGTGCATAATGGTGATGAGCATGGTATCCGGGCGAACCGCTTTTTTTACATCTTCGGGGTTGACCTTGCCTGTACTGTCCACGGGTATATAGGTGATGTCATTTCCCTGTGATTCCAGGTATTTGCAGACTTCAGTGATTGCCGGGTGTTCGATGGATGAGGTGATGATATGTTTTCCTTTGTTTTTGGGGTGATCGATGACCCCGCGAGTGGCGTGGTTGTTTGATTCGGTTCCGCCACTGGTGAACACGATCTCTTCCGGCGAGGCGTTGATCAATTGTGCCACTTGTTGCCTGGCCTTGTTGATGGCTTCTTTTACGGTTTGCCCGCACTGGTATGAACTTGAGGGGTTTTCGAAACGTGTTGATATAAATGGCCACATGGCTTCCGCAACCTTTGGGTCAATGGGGGTGGTGGCATTATAGTCGAGATAAACGGGGGATTTCATGTTTTTTTGGTTTTTGTTTCCGGAAACCGTTGCTTTATTGCTTCATTGTCTTCCATTCGGGGTATCCTTTGTCAAGGCGGCGGATTTTGTATCCTTTTTCGTTCAGGATTTTGACCGCGTCGTCGGCAAGAACGCAGAAAGGACCACGACAATAGGCTATGATCTCCGTATCGGGGGGAAGATCATCGAGTCGTCGTTCTATTTCTTTTACAGGGATGTTGATGGCCCCCGTGATGTGTCCGAGTTCGTATTCGGTCCGTGGCCTCACATCCAGGAGGAGCACGTTGTTTTGTGCCATCATGTCTTCGAGTTCATCAAAACAAACAGCGCTGGATGCATGGTGCTCCTCCCGCTGACGTTTCATGGTCTTTTCCAGTTCGGCGATTTCCGAAACGGCGAATTTTGTGATTTGCTGATATATCTCCAGGAAATCATCACTGACCAGCTGGTAATAATGATAATGGCCTTTTTTTTGGGTCTTCACGATGTTGTTGTTCTTCATCACCTGAAGATGTTGGGATGCGTTGGCTATGGAAAGGCCAGTTTCTGTAGCGATCTGTTCCACATTTTTTTCTCCCTGGGCCAGCATTTCAATGATTTCCAGCCGGTGCGGGTTGGACAGTCCTTTAAACAATTTGGCCAATCCCTGGTATATGATATTTTTAAATTCGCGACTCTCCATTGGCGTAATGTTTTGATGACAAAGGTAATAACATTTATGTCATAATTCAATAGAATTATTGAATAAGTTGTCGAATGCAAAAAAAGATCCTGCAAAGACGAGCGAGAATAAGTCTTTACAGGATCAGAATATTTTTTTCATCGTTTCTGTAAGGCTAAAGCTTCTGTCTGAAACTCTAAGAAATCAGTATTTTCAGCCTTTCATCATCTCCGCCATTTCTTTTATTATGGTTTTGTGTCAGGAATCATTGTTCGTTACAACACTTCTTCCAGTTTTTCCCTCAACATATCACCAAACAGGTTTTTCCCGATGATCTCTCCGTCCCGGCTGATGAGGTAGTTGGACGGAAGTTGGTTGATGTTGTAAAGTTTTGCCGGATATGAATCGGTATACTGGAGATCGCTGACATTGATCCAGGGTAGATTATCTCTTTTTATAGCATTTTCCCACAAAACTTTGCTCCTGTCGAGGGAGACCTGATAAACTTCGAATCCCTGGTCGTGGTATTGTTGGTAAATATCCTTAAGGCGCTGATTCTCTCTTCTCGAATCCTCGTCCCATGATGCCCAGAAGGAGAGGAGAACCACCTTTCCACGTAAAGATGAAAGGGCGATTTCTTCACCTTCAATATTTTTTTCTTTAATATCAGGAATGGTCTCCTCAGCTTTTTCCTCCAGTTCCTGCATCAGTTTTCCCTGGCGCTCGCGGGCTTTCGCGCTGAGAACATAGTTGTAAAGTTGTTTTACCCGCGGAGATTCCGGGTAGAGAATATCCAGGCTGGTAGCAACGGTGGAGAACCAAACCTGCTCATTTTCGTTCATGACATTAAGGACCATGCTTCCGTCGCTTAGTCTTTGAAACAAAGCGTAATAGCTGGCAAATGATCTGGGGTTGTCCATTACGAAAGAGCCGATGAAGTCTTTGTGTTCTTCCATGGCGGCTGACAATTCCCGTCCAATTTCTTCTTTTCGTTCTGTTTTCCCTTCCTCGGGAAGCGACTCATAAATGGCCAGAAGGCTGTCAACCGTGTGACGCAATTTTTTGAGACGCTGGTTGAGGATTTGAATTTTTTTGGATTCAGGGGAACCCTTTACCCTGTAAGTTTTTTCAAGATTTTTGCCGTCTGCTTCTATGGAAAGGGTTTCTGTACTATCTACCAGCAAGGTCATGAAGTTGGACGAGGAAAGTTTCAGTTTGAAAAACGTAGGGACATCCAGTTTTTCGCCCCGGAAGGTGAAATCACCACTTTTATCAAGCTCGGTGCTGTCAACAGGCTGGTCCCGGTCCAGCTCCATTTTTTCGAGAACAAGCATTTCTCCTTCTGCATTTTCAATGGTTCCGTTTATCTCGTACTTGTTTTGATGGCAGCCGGCCAGCAAAAGAAAAACAAAAACAATAAGGTAGATCGGTTGACGCATTTTTCACATTATTTATAGGTGTTTGCCGGAAATATTTCCGGATAAAAACAATCCGCATTTTCCATACACCTACATGGTGTTTGGCTAATCAAAATCTGCTCCCAAAAACCCCTGACGCGGTTTTTGGGAGCAGAAGTCAATAAAATGCGGGTCAATTTCCGGAAGCCAAAGATAATTCAAAATCTTAAAAACGGGATATGAAAATATTTACCGATTTTAATGACCGGCGATATAGTTGGCGATCCAGTCACCCACTTCGGAAGTGGACAATGGGGTTTCGTTGCTGATATCTTCGGTTACTTTTCCTGCTTCCAATGATGCGTCCACTGCTTTTCTGATGAGTTCGGCTTCCTCTTTCAGGTCGAAAGCCGATTCCAGCATAAGAGCTGCCGAAAGAATGGTGGCCAGTGGATTGGCAATATTCTTGCCGGCTCCTTGGGGGTATGATCCGTGAATGGGTTCAAACACTGATGTATACAGCCCTACAGATGCCGAAGGCAACAACCCGAGCGAACCGGTAATCACGCTGGCCTCGTCGGTGAGGATATCGCCGAACATGTTTTCAGTTACCAGAACATCAAAACGCTTGGGTCCCTGAATGATTTGCATGGCGGCATTATCAACAAACATGTATTCCACTTCCACTTCAGGATAGTCGGGAGCGATTTCCTGCACTGTTTCACGCCAGAGCCGCGATGTAGCCAGTACATTGGCCTTGTCGACAACGGTGAGTTTTTTGCGCCGTTTCATGGCGTATTCGAAAGCAAGGCGCACGATCCGGTCAATTTCTTCTGTGGAATAGACGCTGGTATCATAGGCTGTTTTGCCGTCTTCCGAACGCCCCTGAGGTTTACCAAAATAAATGCCACCTGTGAGCTCACGGATGGCAACAAAGTCAGCTCCTTCCACCAGGTCGTGGCGCAGTGGCGACTTGTGAAGCAGGCTGGGAAAGGTGGCTACGGGCCGGATGTTGGCATAGAGCCCCAGTTTTTTGCGCATGGCCAGCAGACCTTGTTCGGGTCTTACTTTGGCTTTCGGGTCGTTGTCGTATTTCGGGTCGCCAATGGCGCCGAACAGGACCGCGTCCGATTTCATGCAGAGTTCATGGGCAGGAAGTTAA